>QNDP01000112.1 GCA_003645975.1 Candidatus Hydrothermota bacterium
CTATCCGCGGCAAAGGCAACAGGGTCTATCGGGACATGATCCAGACCGACGCAGCGATAAACCCCGGCAACTCCGGTGGGCCGCTTGTCAATGCGCTCGGACAGGTCATCGGAATCAACACATTCATCGTTACACCGTCCGGCGGCAATGTCGGCATAGGCTTCGCAATCCCGATCAACACGGTCAAAAAGGCGGTTCGAGAGATCCTCGATTACGGACATGTTCGCGAGGGGTATCTCGGCATAACCGTCCAGACTATGACCGATGAACTTCGTGAGGCGCTGGATTACCATCGACCCGGTGGCGTCCTTGTCGCCGTGATCGACCCCAGAGGGCCTGCAAAGGGAAAACTGAAAGAAGGCGACATCATCGTTGCGGTGAACGGCCGAAAGTTGTTCAACGAAGGTGATTGGGAGGATGTAACTTATGCGCTCGTCCCGGACGAACAACTGAGCTTGTGGGTGTGGCGCAACGGCAGCTTCCAAGAGGTGAAGGTAAAGGCTGTGGAATACAAAGAGCAGAAGGAATCGCTGCCTATGGGCATCACGGGCACTACGGTTACACCTGCGCTCGTCATGAAATACGGACTCGTGGCGCATCGAGGTGTGCTCGTCTTAGGTGTGAAATCGGGCAGCCTTGCGGCCAGACTCGGCATCCAGCCCGGAGATGTCATCCTTGAACTCAACGGGAAGCACATATCCGACACGGACGACCTGAAAGACGCATGGAAATCCACGAGAAAGAGGGGCATTTTGTCCATTACCATTGACCGATATGGGGCACGCATATCCCGAACAATCTTTGGGTTTTAAAAATGCAGAATACAGCTTTAAAAATTCGTATCGGCTTCATCCTATTGGTGGCCGCTTTGATCACTTTTTTCGGTTACTCATGGCTCACAAGACATCGTATCAGCAAAGCTCAATATCATTACAGGGTCAGATTTGAAGAGCTCGGTTGGGTCAACAAAGGAGATCCTGTTCTGCTCAAAGGGGTCATAAAAGGCAAGGTCGAGAACATCCTGTTCTATCCCGAGAGTGTGATCGTCGAAATAACCATCGAGGACATCCAGTTGCGCGAAGGTGCCTTTGGCATACTTTTGTCCTCTGGGATAGTGGGTCAAATGCGGCTCTCACTTACACTTGGCGAAGGGAAGCCGTTGCCCGAAGGAACCACAATTCCGGGTTACAAGGAGCGTAGTCTCGGAGAAATCATCGCTGCGCTCGGCATGGTGCTCGACACCGTCCAACTGACCCTCAGTGATCTGAGAAGACTTATCGTCCACACCGACAGCAACATCACCCGAGCCACCGATGAACTTCTTGAGACCGCTCACGAGCTCAGGCAGATGGTGGCATCCAGCGCCGAACGCCTCGATTCGACTCAGGTCGTCCTCCTCGAAAAGATCGACAGGGTCATCGCACTTGCCGACTCCATATCCGCAGGCAGAGGCACGCTCGGCCGTTTAACAACTGACGAATCCCTTTACATGGAACTCGATTCTGCGGTGAACGAATTGAGGGTGCTGCTCAGGGACATCCGAGAAAGACCCAAGCGCTATGTGAATGTGAAGGTTAAGCTGTTCTGAAAGCGGAAGGCTATCGGCTCAGGTGATGGGCTTAAGTATCCCATCGGTCAACTTGAAGCATCTGTGGAAGAAACGCCTAAGTTCTTCGTTGTGTGTAACTACGAGGATCGTCGTCCCGTTCTCCCTGTTGATATGTTTGAAAAGGTTCATGAGGGCTAATGCGTTGATTCTGTCGAGGTTACCTGTGGGTTCGTCTGCAAGGACGATTCTGGGGTTGTTAGCGAGCGCTCTTGCGACGGCGGCTCGCTGACGCTCGCCGCCTGAAAGTTCATCGGGCTTATGGTGTGCCCGCTTATCGAGACCGACGGCTTTGAGCAACTGCAAAGCGCGCATCTTGGCGGCCTCCTCGTCGAAGCCTGCGATCAGCAATGGGATGGCGACATTCTCCAGCGTCGTAAATTCATGCAGAAGATGGTGAAACTGGAACACGAACCCGATGTATTTGTTCCTGAATGCAGATAACTCCTTGTCGGACATGGAGTTGTAGTCAACGCCGTCCAATGTAACCCTGCCCCGCGTCGGACGGTCAAGCGTGCCGAGTATGTGCAAAAGTGTGGATTTGCCCGAACCTGACGGCCCGAATATGCCGATCATCTCGCCCTCATAGACTTTGAGACTCAGGCCTTTGAGCACCTCAAGCCGTTCATTTCCGACTTGATAATGCTTGTAGATCATCGATGCCACGAGAATCGGCCGCCTATTCATATTTGATCGCCTCCACAGGCAGAAGTTTGGCCGCCTTTATCGAAGGGTAAATCGTTGACAACACCACGATTATGAATGTGGTTGACACGACAAGAGCTGCGTCGCCTATGTTCAGCTTGAACGGCAGCGATTCCACCATGTAAACCTCTGGTGGCAGCTTGATGATGTGGTATTTGTCTATCAAAAAGCCGGCTGTCACGCTGAAAATGCCTCCGAGAACAGCGCCAATCGCCCCTATAAAGATCCCGACAAGCATGAAGATCCTCATAATGCCTTGTGATGTAACGCCGAGCGAGCGCAACACGCCTATCTCCCTCGTCTTCTCGGTAATCATTATCGTCAAAGTGGAGATGATGCCGAACGACGCTATAACGACCATGAGCGACAAAACGATATACATCGCAAGCCGCTCCAACTTCAAAGCCGAGAAGAGCGAACGGAAATCGTCTATCCAGTTCGTTACGATGAACGGAAATTGATAGCTTTCGGCCAGCTTCTGTGCCATTTCGCGGGCTTTGTATGGGTCTTTGATGATAATCGAAATGCCGTGCACCTTGTCGCCAATGCCTGCAAGCTTTTGCGCATCAGAGATATTTGTATAGGCATAAGGCGCTACCATGAAATCTGCATTGAAAACGCCAGCGACTATCGCTTTTTTGCTGACCGGTGTGAAGTCGAACGGCGGCGGCGCATTCGTCTTGACCACCGTGTAAAAGACAACAGTATCTCCGGGCACGACCCTTAATCTCACTGCCGTGTAGTAGTTTATCAGCACTTTGTTTTCGCCCAAGTCGAATCTGCCCATTGTAATTTTGTTCTGAAGCTCGCGCGCCTCGATGCTCTCTTTGGGATCGATTCCGGCTAAAATCACGCCATCCCAATAATCTCCGTGCCTGATCAAACATTTGACCATGACAAATGGGGTCGATGTAACGACCTCATCGTAGTCCTTCAATGCGTTCAATATCTCTTGGTATCCTGCAATCGGTGTGTAATCCATTTGGATGATCTGGACATGCGGGCGCATCATCAACATGCGCCGCTTCAACTCCTCTTGGTAACCCCTCATGAGGCCGATGACGAAGATAAGTGTGGCTACGCCCAAAAAGACACCCAAGATCGAAAAGCCTGCAAGGAACGAGAGGACACCACTCGATGCACTTCTCAGAAATCGCTTGGCTATAAGGAATTCCAACCTTTGGAACATCTCTTTCTCCTTGAAAGGGCTGTGATTATAAGGCATTTTTGGCCGTAAAATTGACCGCAAACCGCAAGCTTGGAGGCACAACCATGATTGAACGGTATCTTTTGCCGCAGATGAAAGAGATATGGAACGAAACGAATAGATTTCGGAAATGGCTTGATGTGGAACTCGCTGTCGCAGAAGCGGAAGCCGAACTCGGACTCATCCCCAGCCAGACACCGAAAACACTTCGTGAAGCCATCCAACAGATTGATTTGCAGGAATTTGTCGCTGAAATTAAGGAGATAGAACGAGAAGTTGCGCACGAAACCATTGCGTTCCTCATGGCCTTGGAAAGGAGGATGGGCGAGCCGGGAAGGTTTGTGCATTTTGGCCTGACATCGAGCGATGTAATTGACACAGCCAACGCTTTGATGCTTCGAGATGCGCTCAAACTGATCCGCAGCAAATTGGCAGATGTCCTTGAAATCCTTTGGGATAAAGCGGTTGAATACAAAAAACAGCCGATAATGGGCAGAACTCATGGGATGTTCGCAGAGCCGACAAGTCTGGGGCTCAAATTGCTCGGATTTTGCTCAGAGGCACTGCGAAACCTCAAACGGCTTGATTCAGCGCTTGAGGAGGCCGCTTATGGCAAGATTTCCGGCGCGGTCGGCAATTACAGTTTCATCTCGCCTGATGTCGAACGAATTGCGCTCCAAAAACTTGGGTTAAAGCCCGAACCTGTATCGACCCAGATAATCCCAAGAGACCGATACGCTTACATCCTGTCGGTATTGGCGACCGTCGGCGATTTCGCTGCCCGATTCGCACTCGAAATTCGGCTGTTGCAACGAACAGAGGTGGGCGAAATGTTTGAGCCGTTCGGTCGGCGGCAGCGTGGTTCGTCCGCAATGCCGCACAAACGCAATCCGATTAAATGCGAAAGGCTTATGGGAATGGCAAGGTTGCTTCGAGGTTACGCGGTCACCGCACACCAGAACACCGAACTTTGGCACGAAAGGGACATCTCACATTCCTCAGCCGAACGCGTGATTCTGCCCGACGCCACATCGGCCTTGTTCTTCATGCTCAACGAGGTTGAACGAATTGTCAGAGGGCTTGAGGTCGATGTCGAGCGGATCGAGTCGAACATGCGCAGGTTCGGCGATTTCTATCTCTCGGAATCGGTGCTTTTGGCTTTGGTGAAGAAAAATGTTTCAAGGACAGAGGCTTATGGATGGGTCAAGGAGTGCGCATTTGAAGCCATCTCGAAGGCCATAAGCTTCTCAGAGGCCGTCCGTTCGCATCCGAAAATCCGTAATTACCTGAGCGACAGCGAGATCAACGATGCCCTGAACCATGATTATCTCAAATGGGTGGACAAAATTTTTGAGAGGTTCGAGGCGGAAATGGAAGGGTTGAAGGGCGATTAGGTCAACTCTCAGAAGTCTTTGAATTGAGCAGATCTTCAAAGTAATCGCGCAGCTCCTCTATCTGCCTTCTTTCGGATTCATCGGGCTCGTCCTGCGCACGCATCCGAAGATACTCGACGATCTCTCTCAGCCCTTCGATGTTTGCCTCGATCTCTTTGGGGTTCTTTGCTTTCCAGATGTTGAACTCGCCCTCGATCTTGATCGAATTGAACTTAGTTTTGTGCAAATTGGCGTCCGTAAAATCGACATCTTTGAAGGTCGCCTCCGTGAAATCCGCTTCCGAGAGGTCAGCACCGATGAACTTGACCTTTTCAAGGACGGTGTGGCTGAAATTCGCCTTTTGAAGCCACGATCCCGAAAAATCGGTGTTATAAATCGGCGTATAGGAAAAATCTCCTCTCACAAAATACCTTTTTCTCAAATTGACCTCTCGCTTTCCAAACACCTCTCTTGCGGGGCGTCTTTTCATCGAAAGCATCTTTTCCACAATGCTGATCAAAGTCTCTCTGTCCAATGTCGTTGCTTTTTTCATATTTTCACCCCTTCAAATTATGCCCAGAATATAGGCAATCTCTTGGGCGTTTTCAATTACACGGTTCACATCTTCGACATTCGGGAAGAAGTAAAGCACACACTCATGCGGGTCTTTGAATCGGATCTCCTCTTTACGCATAAACTTCATCCTCACCAGATAGATCAGGAGTTTTTCCAACTGCGGCCGTTTCGA
>QNDP01000113.1 GCA_003645975.1 Candidatus Hydrothermota bacterium
CGAAATTTTGCCGTTGAGGATGGCCATAGAAAAATACCACTGGGTTAAGGACTTGGTCTTCAGTCTCGTTTCTACGGAGGACGATGAGTTCACGAAAGCCGCTGCTCAAAAGCCGCCGGTGGGGTATTTCATCCATGCCTTTGAGGGCAAAAAGGTCGCCTATCCTGTTCAAGCCTGTTTCTTCCTGAAAACGGCGAGATTCGCTCAAATTGTGCACAACATCGTTGTGGTGGAGCCGAATGCCGAGCTTCACATCATAACGGGCTGCACGACAGCTCATTATGTCAAGCAGGGCATGCATGTCGGTATAACCGAATACTTTGTGCGTGAAGGCGGAGTTTTGACCTACACGATGATCCACGAATGGGCGCCCGAAGTCGAGACTTATCCTCGAAGCGCTGCACTGGTCGAAAAAAACGGCGTTTTCATATCGAACTACATCGCTTTGACGCCGGTTAAGATGGCTCAGATGGATCCCAAAGTTCATGTCAAAGAGAACGCAATCACAAGGCTTTATTCGATCCTCTACGGTCCCAAAGGCTCGAATCTCGATGTGGGCGGCACCGCCATCCTTGAGGGCAAAGGCGCACGTGCGGAAATAGTTAGCCGCGCGGTGTCGAACGGCGGACGCATCATCACAAGGGGACGCATAATCGGCGAAGCTGAGGCCGCAAAAGGACACATGGAGTGCGATGGACTCCTGCTTGGTAACGATGGATTCATCCATGCAATACCTGAGCTCAAAGGGGTTAATCCGGATGTCGAACTGTCGCATGAGGCCGCAGTCGGAAAAATCGCTCAGGAAGAGATCGATTATCTGATGTCGCGCGGACTCGATGAGGACACAGCAAGGGCTTTGATCGTCAGGGGATTCCTCGATGTCCAGATAAAGGGATTGCCCGAAAGCCTTCAAAAACGCATAGGCCTGACAATAGAACAAGCCGCTAAGGGCTACTGAGAAGTCAAAAAAAAGCGCTGTCACTAAGTTCCTATCCGTAAACGAACATTTTGATTCTCTGCGTTGCTGACTCATAGTCGTTGTTTTATCATTGACTTCGGATTCGGAGGTGGAATGTTATGGGTCAAATTCTCAAAGACCATCCCAAAATCCTCTTCTATGGAGACAACCTCAAGGTTATGCGGGAATACATTCCTGACGAATCTGTTGACCTCATCTACCTTGACCCACCGTTCAAATCCAAACGGGATTACAACATTTTGTTCAAGGAACCAACAGGAGAACCTTCCAAAGCGCAAATTATTGCGTTTGAGGACACTTGGCATTGGACAGATGAGACGGAATGGTCTTACCGTGAGATTATGAGGAGTGCGCCTGCGAGGGTGGTCGAGATGATGAAGGCGTTTCGGAACTTTTTGGGCGAAAACGATTACATGGCCTACCTTGTGATGATAACGGTGAGGCTGTTGGAGATGCACAGGGTATTGAAGCCCAGTGGTAGCATATACTTTCATTGCGATCCGACGATGAGCCACTATGTCAAAATAGTTCTGGACACGATTTTCTATCCCAAAAATTTTCGTAACGAAATCGTTTGGTGCTACACAAGTGGCGGTGTATCAAAGCGCTATTTTGGTCGAAAGCATCAAATTTTGTTCTTTTACACGAAGTCCGAGAGATACTATTTCAAGCCTCTGTATAGACCTTATTCTGACAAAACCATCCAACGAGGTCTCACAAAGGTCAAAGGAAAATATTTTGAGAAGGGTTTGAGAAAAGAGGGTGCGATTTTGCAAGATTGGTGGACGATTCAGCCGCTTCTGAGTCCTACCTCGAAAGAGCGGCTTGGCTACCCGACGCAGAAGCCCAGAGCGCTCCTTGAACGAATCCTTAGAGCCTCAGCACCTCCCGACGGCACAGTCTTAGACCCGTTCTGCGGCTGTGGCACAACTATCTCGGCAGCCGAAGCGCTCAACCACACCGAAAACGGATACAACCTCAGTTGGATTGGCATAGACATCACCCACTTGGCCATAAATTTGATCAAAATGAGGTTGAAAAATGAGTTTGGGCTGGAGCCGGGCAAGGACTACGCTGTGGTCGGAGAACCTGTTGACATAGCTGGAGCCAAGCAACTTGCACAAGCCGACAGGTATCAGTTCCAATGGTGGGCGCTGTCTCTGATCGGCGCTCGGCCATGGTCTGACAGGCGAAAGAAGGGCGCTGACAAAGGCATAGACGGCATTCTTTACATTCAAGAGCCGTTGGCGAGCGGCAAATACAAGACCAAACGGATCATCGTTCAGGTCAAAAGTGGAAAGGTCGGTGTCAGGGATATTCGTGATTTCAGAGGCGTCTTGGAGCGGGAGGACGATGCGGTCATGGGGATTTTCATAACACTCGAAAAGCCGACTTCGGCGATGATGAAGGAGGCGAATGCGGCCGGGTATTACGAGATGGAGTTGACGGGCAGGTCGTATCCGAGACTTCAGATCTTGACGATAGAGGAGCTATTGAGCGGCATTCGGCCGAAGATGCCCGAAGCTTACATCTGGGACTACTTGAGAGACAAGCGATCTCAAAACAACCCCAAACCACAGAACACACTGATTTGAACGGCCTTCCACGCTTGCACAACTCGTTCTGAAACTCAATCCAACACCTTGAGGCTTAAGATCCTATCGACTCGGAATGTGCGTTCTTCGTTCCTCATAGTGCAGAACGCCTTGAGTCCCAAGAAAGTGCGACCTCGATACTTGAACTCGCCTAATTCCAGCGGGTGGACAACTCTACGACTCTCCTCATCGTTGGGTTTGAGATAAACTATCTCAAGCGGCTGACCGGTCTCTATCGCTTTTTTGATAATTTCGATTTTGTCTTCGAGCGGTTTTTTGCGCTGAGCTTCACGATATTTCATCTCCGTGAGGAACTTAACGATCCTCCAATCCATGAAGATGTGCTTTCGAGATATGGGCTTTTTCAGGATAATGCCTTCGAGTGAGGTGCATCGACTCAATGCAACATAAAGTTGGCCATGTGCAAAGGTGCCTTTGCCTATATCGATGATCACTCGGTCAAATGTTTTACCTTGACTTTTGTGGATGGTTATAGCCCATGCAAGTTTCATCGGATATTGCGTGAATGTGCCGACGGTCTCGGTCTCTATCGTGCCAAGCTCCTCGTTGTAGTAGTAATGGAAAATCTCCCAAGTGAACGGCAAGACCTCTTCGACCCTTCCATCACGAAACTTGACCCTAATGATCCTGTAACCGTCAACGGTTTTTCTCGACACACCGACAACCCTGCCGACAGTCCCGTTTACCCATCTGCCCGATGCGTCATTGTTAAGCATCATCACCTGAGCGCCCTTTTTGATAACAAGTTCGTAATCTGTTGGATAAAGCTTCTCATCGAATTGACCAGAGATCTCGGCCTTGAACGAATAAGTTTTGCCTTTGAGGAGTTCGAGGTTCTCCCTGTTGATACGCTCGGCCATAGCGTTCGTGGTCGTGAGATAGACCACATATTCCCAATCTTCGACATTTTTAAAATCAGCATTAACTCGACTGTTCAGAATTTTTATGCTCTCATCGGAAACCGTGTTGTTCCGAACTTGATTCAATATCTCGATGAACTTGTCGTCCTTTTGCCTGTAAACCTTTTTCAATTCCACAAATTCCAAGTCTATGGATTTGAAAGCAAACGAATCGAAAAAGTATTCGCTTTTATACACATCACGGAACAATTTTCTCTCTTTGCCTCTCACCACCGGAGGAAGCTGGTATAGATCGCCTATGAAGATCATCTGTATGCCACCGAATGGCTTGGATTCGTCCGGACCGTTCAATCTCAGGAAGTAATCGATGCAGTCCATGAGGTCGGCTCTGACCATAGAGATTTCGTCTATCACTATGGCGTCTAAATTCTTGTAAAGCAAAGCCGCCTTTCGGGGGAGTCGGCGGATCTTGTCGAGCGTAACAGTCGGTTTGAAGCCAAAAAATGAGTGGATAGTTTCACCGTGCACATTCAAAGCAGCCACACCGGTCGGCGCCAAAACCGCTATGTTCTTTTTCGTTATCGAACGAAAATATTCGAGCAATGTGGACTTACCTGTTCCTGCCTTACCCGTGATAAATATGTGGTGGTTAGTATCCTCCATGAGATGCAGCGCTCTTTTGAATTCCTCGTTTAACTCGATTCTCTTTTGCATGGTCTAAAAGTTTAACTCAACTAAACCTCTTTTGCCTCAGCGCTGAGTCGAATTTCCTGAGCCCAAATGGACATCCGCATAGACTGGAAAGTTAATAGCCTTAATCATATGCGATTCGAGAGGATCGGACAAAAAAACAAAAGGCGCCGCCAAAGGCGGCGCCGAATCTGTATCTTTGCCTCCGTGAGAACTACTTGGTCATTTTTCTCAACGCATTTCCAGCCGCATTGACAAGCGGATAGACCGTCGGGGCAGGCGTGAGCAGCGGATGCGTGGCGAATTGCAGGGTGTCCAAGCTGACCGCTGTCATGTCCGATTGAATTGCAAGGGCGATGGCGTTGATCAGCTCGCCTACGCTCTCAGGCCCCATCACCTGTCCGCCGAGCAGCACACCGCCGTAGCGTGTGAACACGAGTTTGACCTTGATCTTTTGCGCTCCCGGAAGGCAGCCGGGGTGTCGGTTTACGCTTTCAGCGGTTCCGACCACCACCTCAAAGCCTTCCCTTTTGGCGACGGCTTCGGTAAGTCCTGCTGCGCCAAATGCAAACTCGCCGATTTTCGTTGAGAATGTGGCAATAGTTCCACGGTTCTCACGGATTACCTTGAGGTTGTAAAGATTTGCTCCTGCGATGCGGGCCTCCGCAGTCGCTGTCGAGGCAAGCATGACAGGCACATGCTTTCTTGTGAAGAAGTCGCGCTTTTCCGCACAATCACCGACGGCAAAAATGTTCGGATCCGATGTCCTCATGTATTCATCGACCCAAATTCCACCGCCGCGTCCGATCGCAAGTCCTGCTTTCACAGCAAGTTCTGTGTTTGGCCGCGCACCTGTCGAGACGATCACCATATCGGCGTCCAAGACCTGACCATCCGAAAGGATTACCCTCTCGACCTTCCCGTCGCCCTCAATCCGTTCAACTTTCACACTGTTGTGGCATATCACCCCCTTCTTTTCGAGTTCCTTTTGAGCGGCAGCGGCAAATTCAGAATCAAAAGCCGCCATCAAACAATGCGGAAGTATTTCAACTATGTGAACTTTTACGCCTTCAATGTTTGACAACTCATCCGCGAATTCAGCTCCTATGAATCCACCTCCGATGATCACTATGTTCTTGGAGTTATAGACCGCTTCGCGCATCTTACGAAGGTATTCCAGGTCCTTCTTCACATAGAACACATTTTCGAGTTCCACGCCAGGGATCGGCAGAGCGACCGGGGTGGAGCCGACGGCAAGGACAAGCCTGTCATAGCCCATCTTCTTTCCATCGGCGAGCATTATCTGCTTGTTCTGCCTATCGATTTCGACAACTTCGTTTATGATCAAATCGATGTTGTTCGCTTCCAGCGGCTTGTCCGGCATTATATCCTTGTCAACCGATTCCATGCTCTTGAACACATAAGGAATACCGCATGGGACAATGGCCTTTTCGACTTTCCTTATGAGCGCTATCGACTTGTCTCTGTA
>QNDP01000114.1 GCA_003645975.1 Candidatus Hydrothermota bacterium
TAGCACGGCAGCGTCGTCCATCTGGTTAAGTATCGGATTTCCAAGGTATTTTGCGAAAATGCGCTTGATGAGCTCCTCTGTGCGGCGGCCACCACCGCCGTGCGACAAAAGCACCCTATCGGTATTTGAAATACGCATGACAGCTTCCCTCCGATGAAACCATACACGGTCCCACAGGATTGTCCGGCGTGCAAACCGTGTCGAAAAGCGGACACTCGTCAGGCTTGATCTTGCCCTGAAGCACATCCCCGCATCGGCAGCCGGGATGTTCCCGCGGTGGCGGTGGAGTAATCTTGACAATCGACCGGATGTCCCTATGTGCGAACTCCTTGCGCAATTTAAGGCCGCTTTTCGGGATGACACCAAGCCCGCGCCATGGAACATCTTCCAGTTCAAAGACTTTCCACATCAGTTCGAGCGCTCTGCGATTGCCTTCATCTGCAACAACGCGGCTGTATTCGTTTCCGAGCACGAATCGACCATCCCGAATCGCTGAGAGAAGCATCAAAATTCCAGCAAGGATGTCCACAGGCTCGAATCCTGTTACAACCCCTGGAACTTTATGGCGACTGAGAACATCTCGATACGCATCCACACCGATTATCGCGGAAACATGGCCGGGCAGGATAAACCCGTCGATACGGTTATCGCCTGACAGCAGTGCTTCGAGCGCTGGAACGATAAGTTTGTGCCCTGCCAAAATATAGAAGTTCGGAATTCCAAGCTCATCCGCCTTGAGCACCGTCGCAGCTATCGTCGGCACAGTGGTCTCAAATCCGACGGCCAGAAACACGACTTTGCGCTCGGGGTTCTCCTGAGCGATCTTGAGCGCATCGAGAGGTGAATAGACCACACGGACATCGCCGCCCCTCGAGCGGGCGGATTCGAGGCTTTCGTAAGAGCCCGGCACGCGCACCATATCGCCGAATGTCGCCACGATGACATCGTCAAGTTTCGTCAACTCAATGGCATAGTCGATATAAGTGTTGTCGGTTACACAGACCGGGCATCCCGGACCTGAAAGCAGCTCGACATTTGAGGGGAGCGTTGTGTGGATGCCGAACCTGCGGATGTTCATCGTGTGAGTGCCGCATACCTCCATAAGTCGCACAGTATCATCGAGTTTAAAATTTCTGATCTGCTCCGCAAGCGATTTAAACCGTTGCGGGTCTCGAAACTCTTTCACGATCGTTCCCCTCGATCAGGTGATTTTGTTCCTGCCTCCAAAGTCAATGTTTTGACACCTTCTGCGATGAGTCTCAGAGTCTCAAGTGCTTCTTCGGGCTTGATTTTTTCGATAGCGAAACCAGCATGGACGATTACCCAATCGCCAACCTTCACATCATCGAGCAGCATCAGCCCGACCTTCCGTTTGACACCGCCTGACTCGACATATCCCACATCACCATCAATTTCAACGATTTGCATTGGAATTCCAAGACACATAGCATCTGCACCTCACGATTTTTGGGTTGTGGATTTTAACGAAGTTTGGCGACGAACTTCAAGTTTTAAAGGCTTAGGAGAAAATCGTGAAACTTCAAAAGAAACCTCACTCTTCAGCAACGCCACTTCAGGGGGGTATGTTGGAATGGATTTTCCTACGAGGCGATGGGGATTGTCTGTTCACAATTTGTTTTTGAAACACAAAGAACATGAATAAAATCAGCTCGAATGTGTGCAGAGTTGGAATGGATGTGTCGATGTTTCAAAAGATTATGGACATATCAGGATACCACGCCACCATAGGCAGTCTGCACAGCTCGGTTCGTTGCCCCAGCAATCAACTTCTGTCGTATCAACGAACTGACAGACATCCTTGAATTTGCAGTCCGTGCATGAAGGAAACAGCGCATTCCTGACTTTGTAGCGGAAATATGTGTAATCTTTTGACATCCAGATGGATTTGAGGGACTGATTGTTGATATTTCCGAAGCTGTGGGCATGGATCTCTTTGCGGCGGCCATAGATGTATTCAACGGCATCGTGCATAAGTCGATAACACGGAAAGACTTCGCCGTCCCATCGGATTACGGCCGCATTCGACTCGATAAAATTGCAATGTCTTTCCGTAAGTAGTTCAAAATTTGGGACATCGATTGCAAGCCGCCCGGTGACCCGACTCAAAAATTCGTCAAAATAGTGCTTGTATCGGTCAAATTTTTTGTCATATAGCACGAACTGATTCAGCATCGGGTGGATCGGAAGCAGGTTTGAGACAATGACTTCTGTTATGCCGATGTCGATCAGAAGGGGTGCGAGTTTGGGGAGATGATGGATGTTCTGCGTTGAAAGGACAAGTTCCACAGCCACAACTGGTTTTCCTGCAAGTCGTCTTTCAACCTCTCGATTAATCTTTTTGATGATCTGGATGGTCTGGTCAGCGTTCGGATGACCTATTTCACTGAAATCCAGAGATATGCTGAGCTTATTGACGCCGTGTTCGATCAGGCAATCTATGGCCTTGTCGTCGATCAGGCCGCCGTTCGTCGTTATCATCGTTTTATAACCCTTGTCGGCAAAATATGTTACAGCTTCACGGAAGTTCGGATGGGTCATCGGCTCACCGATACCGCCGAAGACTATCCATTCAAGTTCCGGAAAATCGGAGACATCCTCGAAAATCCGATGCAAAGTGTCAAGGTTCATCATTCCAAGCTCTTCGCGAAATGTGTTGCGGAAACAGAACGGGCAGTCGTAGTTACAGTGTGTCGTAAGCTCGATGTAAAGCTTTCGCATGTTGGGTTTTGGTTTCAAAACAAGATCATGTTCATGTCCCTTAATGACATATTCCATCGTTCAAACCTCGATTTTGTCAAAATCATAGTTCAAAAGGTCGATGAGCAGCAGTTTTCCGATCAAATTGGGCTCGATCCCGCAGATAAGCTTCACGATCTCAAGAGATTGTAGCAATGCGACGATCCCAGAGGTCGGCATAATGACTTGGACCTGTTGCCTCTCTTCATCGACACCGGCAAATAAGTCTTTCATTTTGGGCGACTTGTTTGGGACTATGCTCGTTATCTGACCCCAGAATCCGTTGATTCCGCCGTGCACAAGGAAAATCCCTTTGTTCCAAGCAAGTTCGGCAAGCGTGAACCTGTCGGCAAAGTTGTCCAGACAGTCGGCAACTCCATCGACATCGTTCGGCAACTCAAAAGATTCGGATATTTTCTCATCCATCGGGACGATCTCACACGATGGGTTAATCGAAGAAAGCCTCTCTTTGGCGACCAAAACTTTTGGTCTGCCGATGTCTTTGTAGGTGTAAAGTATTTGACGGTTTAGATCCGGTGCATCGATCAGTCCGTTGTCAACGATGTAGATTTTTTGGACGCCAAATCGGACAAGCGATTCGGCTACGACGGAACCTAAGCCCCCGATTCCAGCCACAAGTATCACCGTGTCAGCGATTTTCGATTGGCAGTCCGTGCCGAGAAGTTCGATCTGTCTTTGAAACATCGAAAGCTCCGATTTCATCCGCCGCCTCCCGGAGGGAAGAAAACCACGACATCGCCGTCTTGGACGACGGTGTCCAACTTCTTGAGATGCAAGATGTTCTTTCCGTTTAGGAGCACCATCGTGCCTTTTTTGATCTCATCGCCATCCAGCAATTTGTTTTTTAACTCTTTGCCGACTCTGAGATTAAGCTCATCAATAAGTTCTCTGACCGTTATGTCCTGCCGATCGGGCAGTTCCAGAATCATCTCACCGAATCCGAGATAAAGCCTCAACAACGAATGGAATTTAACTTTGATCCTCATGGCAATAATAAAGGTGGGGCGACCGAGCAGAACGGTCAAACCCCACCTGTTTCAAAGGCTTAGATGATGCCGAGCTCTTTGAGCTTTTCCTCTGGGATAGTGCCATCTTTGTTCCAACCTCTGACCTCGTAGTAGGCCGGCAGGAGTTCGTCGAGTTTGACCACAGCGCCCTTGTTGGGACCTTCTGGCATCGGCTCCTCAAGGAACCGCTTTGGCAAGGTGTCCTCCTTCGGGCTGATTCCGGCTCTCAGGTTGAACAGCCTTTCGAGGTTCCAAATGCGTTCGCCGCATTTCATCATCTCCTCGACCGTGTAGTTAAACCCGGTTCCTGCGTTGATCAGGTCGCAGTAGTCTTCAGCGCCGAGAGCGAACGAACTGAACAGGCATAGGCCAGCGGAATCGATGACCGCCGTGAGGTCTTGGAATGTCTTGACCCATCCTGCTTTGCCTTCAAGTGCCTGCGGCTCAAGTTTTTCTGGCACACCGAGAATCTCAGGCGAAATCATGTAGCCGCGCACATGGCAGCCGCCGCGGTTCGATGTGGCGTATTCCAAAGCATGTCCCTGAGCACCACGAGGATCGTAGGCCGGAAGTTCCTGCTTTTTCACGACCATCGCATATTCCGGATGGCCATACATCTCGCAGAGACGATAAGAACCTTCGGCCAATTTGTCGCCGATCCCCTCGCGATAAGCTATCTGCTTGGTGTAATAGACGATGGCCTCAGAGTTACCGAACCGCAGTTCAGGACCGTTCTGGAGGTCCTCCTTCGGGATATGACCGCGCTCGTAAAGCTCCATAGCGGCGGCGATTGTGGTGCCAGTGGAAATCGTGTCAAGTCCAAGCTCGTTGCACAGATAGTTGGCTTCGGTTATGGCGATCAGGTCTTTAACACCGCAGTCGGCTCCAAACGCCCATCCGGTCTCATATTCAGGGCCTTCGCCCTCAAGTCCGTTTGGCAGTTTGGTAACGCGTCCGCAGGCGATCGGACAGGCATAACAGGCCTTATTTTTAGTCAAGTAGCCTTTTTCAACGAGCGCCTCACCAGAAACTTCAAATGTCCACTCAAACACGCCTGTCTGGAAGTTTCTGGTAGGATACAACCCATTCTCGTTGATAATGTTGTCGAGGACTTTTGTGCCCAACTTTGGCAACGCCTCGCCTGTGATAGCGTCCTTGCGAATCTTCTCGGTCTTTTCGCGGATGACATCGCGGAATCTCTCAGGCTCAGGCGCCTCCAGCTTTTTCTTGCCGCGCACGATGATCGCCTTGAGATTCTTGGAACCCATGACAGCGCCGACACCTGTGCGCCCTGCCGCACGATGTTCGTCGTTGATGACACAGGCAAACTTCACAAGGTTTTCGCCGGCTGGTCCGATGCAGGCGACCTTCGCAAGGTTATCTCCGAACTCCTCTCTCAGGATCCTTGTGGTCTCATGTGTCGTTTTGCCCCAGAGATGCGATGCGTCCTTGATCTCGACATCGTCCTCTCGGATGGAGATATAGACCGGATTTTTCGCCTTGCCTTCGATGATGATCATGTCATAGCCCGCGTGTTTGAGCTCCGCCCCGAAGAAGCCACCGGAGTTGCTCGATGCGATTGTGCCCGTGAGTGGACCTTTTGTTACGACCATGTAGCGACCGCCGGTCGGCGCTGGTGTGCCCGTGAGTGGACCAGTTGCAAAAATCAGTTTGTTCTCGGGACTTAGTGGGTCAACCTTGGGATCGATCTCGTCGAAGAGGTATTTTGAGGCAAGGCCACGACCCCCGATGTATTCGCGGAGCAACTTCTCAGGGATCTCCTCCTTACGGATTTCCCCTGTGCTCAGGTTGATCCTGAGCAACTTACCTGCGTATGTCCCTA
>QNDP01000115.1 GCA_003645975.1 Candidatus Hydrothermota bacterium
ACACTCCCCTATTCGGTCTCCTATGCAGCGACCGAGATCGTCAAAATGGACGGCAGTGTGATCAGGGCGCTCAGAGCAGTGTTCGACACGACCACAGCGCTTGCAAACGGAGAACTCCTTGTCCTGTCAGGTGATACCCTAAGCTCGGCCGAAGAGACCATCTTTCGATTTGAACTCAACGGAGTGCAAACATCTTTGGTCTCAGGATTTTACATCGCTTACAAGTTTGAAAATTCGGTCGATCTCGACGAGTTTACCCAAAAGAGCGGTTCCCATCTGAACACCGACAGAAGGCCAATATCCGCTTACTACGGAATGACTTATTGGAGTTTGGTCTTCTCACCGGAATTGAGGTCTTTCCTGAACGCACTTCTGGAAATTCGGTTCTGGCATGTGATCATCGCGGTCATGGCCATTTTCGCCGCTGTGCTGCTTGGCTGGCGGTCGAAGGGGAGCGTGGGGTTCGCAATAGCCACAACCGGATTCGCTGGGATGGCGTTCGATGTTATCCCGATCTTGGTGTTCCAGATGGACTTCGGCTATGTCTATAAAACGATCGGGCTGATAGTTGCGGGATTCCATGCGGGCTTAGCGCTCGGCGGCTCAGTTTCCTATGCGATTTTGAGACGCAGAGGCGCGGAGAGGGCGTTTAAGTTCCTGTTGATAAATGAGATGTCCTTAATCGCTGTGACCCTTCTGAGCTTTGGACTCCTGTCGCTCGGAAAATTTGGGATACTTGCGGTCGCAGTTCTCGGTGGGCTGTTCGTCGGAATGGAGTTCGCCCTCGCTGTCGAGGTGTCAGGTGGACACATAGGAAGGCTTTACGCATCCGACCTTTTTGGCGGACTTGTCGCTGCGCTCATCCTCACGCCGATCTTCGTTCCGATTCTGGGGTTGGGGACAACGCTGGCTTTGATTGCGTTTTTGAAGGCCGTTTCTTTGGTCGGGTTAAAGCTAACAGTCAGATTCTCAAAAGCTTAGCTGTGAGCTTGACACAGGTTAACCGAGACTTTTATCATAGTGCCCTCTCTTTGAAAAGTTTGGCTCATCAACATCAGCGGGGCCGTAGTTCAGCCTGGTGAGAACGCCGGCCTGTCACGCCGGAGGTCGCGAGTTCAAATCTCGTCGGCCCCGCTTCTTATTTTCTGGCTCATTTTGCCTTCCGAAAGACAAAAATGTTGTTCAACCTTTCGCTTGGAATGCCAGCGAGCTGTCCGAAAAACAGTTCGGTGGAACTCAAAAACAGATACCCATCCTTGTCCAACGCACTGTGTAACCTTCTGAAGACATCGATAGCTATCTCGGTGTGGAAGTAGATCAACACATTGCGGCAGAATATGATGTCCCAGCCCAATTTGATTTCTGGATGCGGAGTGAACTGGGAGATAAGGTTGTGGTGCTTGAAATTGACCATCTGCCTGATCTCCGGACTTATCTGAAACTCGTCCTCACTGACCTGCACAAAATATTTGTTACGGATATGAGTAGGTAAATTCCTGAGCGCCCAAGACCTATAAACTCCGACTTTGGCGCGTTCCAACGCCAGCTCATCGACATCGGTTCCGAGTATCCTGACGGGCGTGTTCGTCTCTTTGGCCACGATTGCGATGGTGTAAGGCTCTTCGCCTGTCGAACAGCCTGCGCTCCAGATGAAAAGCGGTTGCCTCTTTTTGAGCAATTCAGGGAATATCAAGTCGGACAACGCCTTAAACTGTGCTGGTTCACGGAAGAACGAGCTCTCCTTGTTCGTGATCAGGGAGACAAACCGTCGCCGCTCCTCCGGTATCTTCAACAAGTTATCGACCGTATCCGGTCCCACCGGGATACCTCTAAGTTTTGCCCTCTCTTTGATAAACTTAAGGAGTGTCAAGAGTTCATCGGGTTTTACACGAAGGCCATAGTTTTTCAGAAGGAAGTCCTCGAGGTTTCTCAACCCGATTTCGTCATAAGGAGAGTCAATCACCTTTGGTCTCCCCATGTGCTTTTGCAGAGCAAAGTTCGACGAGTCTCGGTGCAATCTCTTGTATCGGCAAAACTTCCAGTGCTGCTCCTATCTCAATGGCGGCCTTCGGCATTCCGAAGACGACCGATGTCTTCTCGTCCTGTGCGATCGTGTAGCCACCGGCCTTTTTGATCTCCAAAAGCCCCTTAGCGCCATCTCGTTCCATTCCGGTCAGGATTACACCGACAGCCCTGTCGCCGACATGTTTTGCAACCGAGAAAAACAGCACATCCACAGAGGGATAATGGCTGTATTCGGCATGTTTCTCATCGGTCAGTTCAATAGACCAATCCGCCTTGATGCGCATGTTGGCATTTGTCGGTGAGATATAGACCGTTCCTGTCTCCAGAGGTTCGTTATTTTGGGCGACCTTGACCTTGAGTTTTGAGACGGAGTTGAGCCATGTCGCCAGTCCGTTCTCGAAGCCGGGCCAGATATGCTGAACGATCAGGATGGGCGTCGGAAAGTCTTCGGGCAGATGCGACAGGATTTCTGCAAGCGCCTTTGGACCGCCTGTCGATGCGCCTATCGCCACGATGCAGCACCTGAACCTCCTCAGTGCCTCGGTTTTCTCTTTCGGAGGTTCGGGCTTCGGTTTCGACGGCTCCATCTTCGGCCTTTGCTTCGGTTTTACGCCTGACAGGAGCTTGACCTTTCGGCGTATTGCGTCGATGAACGGGAGCAATTCGCTGCTGTTTCGGGGCTTAGGCACCATGTCGAGTGCACCGGCCAGAAGTGCATCGTAAAGCGAATGCTGTTCCGAAAATGCGGTTATCATGATGATGGGCACCGGGTTGGTCGCCATTATCTCCTGAACAGCTTGGAATCCATCTTTTTTGGGCATGACGATGTCCATGAGGACGAGGTCAGGCTTGAGTCGGCGCGTCAGTTCGACGACCTCCTCGCCGTCCGCAGCATAACCCACAACCTCGATTTCGATGTCCTTGCTGAGTTCCCTGATAAGGAACTCGCGGAAGAACCGGTCATCATCGGCAACGATGACTTTTATCCGCTTCATGTTACTCCTTTCGGTGGGCACGTCTTTCTATTGCGTATCGAACAAGTTCGACGAAATTCCGTTCATCGAATTCGCTTTTCAACATGAAGCCGTCGGCGTCCACCTCACGGACTTTGTTTTCGGTCGCCGTGCTTGTAACTATCACGATCGGCATGTCCTTAAACTTCGACCTGATCTTTTTAGCCAGAGTCAGGCCGTCCATTCTCGGCATCTCGATGTCCGTCACCACGACATCGAACTTTTTGCCAGCGCTAAGTATCTGCCATGCTTCCAGTCCATCGTGTGCCTCCATCACAGAAAACCCGTTGGCCGACAGGACATGGGCCAATGTCCTTCTGACCGCCATGTTGTCCTCGACGACGAGCGCACTGAGCTCCCGTCTCTCCTCTTTCAGGATCGGTTTCCTCTTCTGTTCCATTCCTGTTTCCGCCCAATATGATAGGTCTAAAAGCGGCAGGATGTTGCCTTGAACGAAGGTGAAACCTGTCACGCCGCTCCACGAACCCAAAATCTTCGACGGCGGCTTTCGGGATATTTCTCTCTCGTCGATCACGGAGTCGATCAGTGCGGCCACACTGCGTCCGTTGTGTCTGAAAATGATCGCAATCCTGTTGAATCCGCCCTCTTCGCCTACAAAGGCTTGATACAGCGAAAACGCTGGCACCAGCGTGTCATCGATGTTCAGGAAGTATTTTCCAGCCGAAAATTGCAGGTTTTCGGGTTCAACTTTGACGATCCGCTCGACCTTTTGGAGAGGGATTCCGAACAGGAACTCACCGGTCTTCAGGATCAAAACCTTCTGCTTGCCTATCCTCAGCGGGATCTGGATCTTAAATGTTGTGCCCTTCCCCCTTTCGGATGTGCACTCCACAGTTCCGCCGAGCGATTCGACATTGGTCTTCACGACATCGAGTCCGACGCCCCTGCCCGACACGCTGGTAACGAATGTGGATGTGGAGAACCCCGGCTGGAAGATGAACGCTTCGAGTTCCTCCCGAGAGACCTCCTGCCCTCTTTCGATGAGACCGCGCTTTATCGCCGTCTCCCTTATCTTCGACCAGTCAATGCCCTGTCCATCGTCGGCAATTTCGAGCACCAAATTGCCCATTTGGATGTAGGCTTTGACGGAGACCCTGCCGGTCTTGGGCTTGCCGAGCCTCACCCTCTCCTCCGGCTTTTCAATGCCGTGATCTATGGCGTTGCGAATCAAGTGGATCAGCGGATCCTTTATCGCCTCGATCGCCCGTTTATCAGCCTCTATCTCGCCGCCTTCGACCGTGAGTTCGACATCTTTGCCGAGCGAATTGGCAAGTTCGCGCACATATCTGGGCAATATGGAGAACAGTGTTGAGAGCGGGATCATCGAGATGGATTCCAGTTCGCCTTCCAGCCTCTGCCACAGGTTGTCGATGTATCTGAAATTTTTGATGACATTGGTGGCCAGCGTCTTAGCCTCCTGTTTCCTATCGGCCTCCATCAGTTCTGCGATCTGAACGAATGCCTGATGCACATCTTCCTTTGTAACGCTGAGTTCCTCGATCAAGTTCCTTATCCGTTCCACTTTGGCGAAAGGGATCCGTATGTATTCGAGCGTTGTTTCCCTCAATTTGGGTGCGGAGACGGCTTTACCGGGTTTTGTCGTCTCTTTTGACAGGGGTCTTTGTGGTTCTGAAGGCTGGAGAAAAAGCTTGAGTTCCGCAATTATGTCCGAAGCATCCTGTTCCCCCTCTTGGAGCATTTGGGCGATTCTATCGTTCGCTTTGAGCAGGGTGTCAAAGAGTTCGGTCTTAGGTTCTATCCTACCATCGTGCAGTGCCTTAAGGACATCTTCCATAGCGTGGGCGAGGTCGCCTATGTGCTTGAAGCCGGCCATGTATGCGCTTCCTTTGAGGCTGTGGGCGTGTCGGTAGAGTTCAAAGAAGGTCTCCTTGCTAAAGGCCTCCTGCTCAACTTTGAGGAGCAATTGTTCAATGGCCTCAACATGTTCCTTAGCGCTTTCTATGAATAGCGACACCAATTCCTCAAAACCCTGCATAGCTTCGACCCCGAAGTCCATTATAACGCAAGAGAACGGTCATTCCTACTTGGATTTAGTGGAAAATGGCTGTTGGAGACTTATCGATAGAATCTCAAGAATGAGAAAAATTTCAAGATGGAGGGGGCTTTCACCACATTTTTCTACAATCCTTGCAAGTCCCTTCAACATCGCCTCAAACCGACCCGAACTTCTCGATGACGATGTCTTTGCAATGGCAGATGAGTCGGCGGGTATCGGTGGATGCGTTATCAACATGTTGCAGGTTTGATAGTAGCTTCATGTTTCGGAACTCTGGATGTTGTGTTTTAAAGTGATCGTGTTTCCTCTTTCAATTCAATTTTGATAAGGCTAATGGGCAGGTAAAATTAGATTTAGTCCGTCGAAAAACACAAGTGAAACAGAGATAATAAATTAACCCCTTAAACCCTTATCGATAGTTCTCCTAATCTTTTTCTAATCAAAAACTTCGTTTCGTTGACTTTTGTGGGCACAA
>QNDP01000116.1 GCA_003645975.1 Candidatus Hydrothermota bacterium
CAAAGATGTTTTTGAGGATGAAGGTGGTCGTTGTCTTGCCGTTTGTCCCGGTGACGCCTATGGCCACCAAATTTTTGGATGGATGTTCAAAAAATCTTGCGGATACAGCGGAGAGTGCTCGGCGCGTGTTCTCGACAACGATCTGCGGCACATTGACCTTCGGGATCGGGCGTTCGACGATCACTGCGGCTGCTCCGTTTTCGACCGCATTTGGGACGAATTTATGGCCGTCGAGGGTAAACCCTTTTATCGCAAAGAAAAGCGTGCCGTCAGAACACCTTCTGGAATCGTAGGCGATGTCCACGATGTCAACATCCTTGAAGTTCAGGATCTCAATGGGCGTAATCGCTTGAAGCAAGGTGGAAAGCTTTTTAGGCCTGGTTGTCCTTCTCATCTTTGACCTTCAAAAGTCCACCCCGATGAACAAACTTCACTATCGATTTCCAGATCTTACGCTCTTCCTCGACCGATTTCGGTGGCTCGAAGCCGAAAGACCTCAGAAGTTCATGACGATGAATGTCGAAAGTAGCTCTCAGAGTCTTGGCGAAATTGGCCAGTGAGACGAGCGAAATCTTGTAGAACATGTAACTTACACCTATGAGAGCGGCTGACCCGACCACACCTTCGACCAACGCAAGCCATTCACCAAGGAAGACCGTTTTGTCGATTGTCAAAACAATCCATTCGACTGCAAGGATGGCTACCAGAATGCACATCCTGAGCATGAGCATCGTCTCGTTGAAGTTTGTGGACAGCAGAGATTTTGTCTCGGACGGCAACTTCATGAACAGATGCTCCCAAAGGACTATTGGATCAAGCCCGTATCGCTTTCGGGCATAGTCTTCGGCGGCGCGCATGATGTTCCCGAACATCGTCGGCATCAACTTTTCCACCCTCGACGGAAAATGGTAAATGAGGACAGCGTCAAGCTGGTGGAAGCGCTCTGTGAGAACAAGGCGTTCTGTCTCCGAGAGGTCGGCGATCTCAGTCTTGAGCCTGTTTCGGAGTGTCTCCATCTCCTTATGCAACTCATTGAACTTCCGAATCATCCTCTTCAACAAAAGTTCTTTCAGCTTCTTGGGCAGAAGATAGCCCTCAAAGAGCATCAAAGTGGGTTTACTTAGCAGACTCAACACCCAAGCTGTGAGAATCACATCGATAGAGAAGGATGTGATGAGATGGGTTGGCGGTTTTTCAAGAAGATGCAAAAACTGAGGATGGACAAGTCCCCATTCCAAAAATGCAAGGAACCAAAAGACAAAAGAAGGCATGAAGGAGAAAAGCAACCACTGAGGACCAAATGACTTGCTGAGCTGCTTCCAAAGCTCGGTCATTTCAGATCGGCTTTAAAGGTGTTTTATCCTTCGGACAGAGCGGTGGATGATCCGGATCGTATTCGAACACCTCGGTCGTGTAACCGCACTTGGGACACCTCACTTCTACGAGTTCCACATCCGGAAGGCCGCCCAGAGGGATCGATGTCTCTATTTCGGCCATCCGCTCGTCTTCGTGAGGAACCTCAGCTTCTTTCTTTTTCCTTTTCTTTCTTTTGAATATCGACATAACGCACCCCCATCCAACCGGTTTGTGCACTTTTACTTCTTTATTGTTTGCTCAATCCAGCCTTCTTTGCCAGAGTGGGATAGAGTTCATCGACCTTTTTGGCGACAAGCGCTATATCGGAAATAAATTCCTCTTCGTCGATCAGCCTCGTAGGAACCTCAAATTCAAAATAGAGTATTTGATTGTCAGAATCCAAACCAAATTTAGCCTGCCAGAGGTTTTCGTTAAGTTCCAACAGATGTTGATAAAAACTTTTCGGTGCGTCTTCAGGGACCTTCATGACCGGAGAGAAAATGCTGACATAATCGCCTTTCTTGGAGACCATAACAAAGACGAACAGGTTGGGATGATTGTTGGATTCAAAAGCAAGCGAGTAGGTTCTTTCACCGACTTTTTCGTATTTGAGATCGTGTTTGTCCAGCCAACTGCTCAGAGTGGTCATCATGGACGCCTCTGCGTGCAACGCAGAAACAAGGAACACAAGGCCAATAAGACCAGCGGCTACCAACCTCTTCATGACAAACCTCCAGAATTTTTTATTACGGTGAATTCGGGCTATTCATCCGAGACTCACCGTCCAAATATTTCGATCAGATCAGCGAGCAGGGCATGACCCGTTGCAGTTCTCCCTGCTCCGGGTCCGATTATCGTAACTTCTCCAAGATGGTCGGTTTTAAAGACGAGCGCATTTGTAACGCCCATGATATGGAAAAGTGGATCATTTTTTCCGACCATTTCCGGCGAGACTTTGGCTTTTACCACATCGCCTTCACGCCAAACTTTGGCCAGAAGTTTCCACCGTTTGCCTTCTGATTTAGCCTTTTCGATGTCCTCAACGGTGAGGTGTGTTATTCCGACACGTTCGACATCATCAACTTTGAGGTTGGCATCGAAAAGAACATTTGCGAGGATTAAAACTTTCGCCATTGCATCGAATCCCTCGACATCGGCAGTTGGATCGGCCTCAGCATAGCCAAGCTTCTGCGCCTCTTTCAGCACCTCTTCATAGCTTCTGCCAGCTTCCATGTTCGTCAAGATGTAATTCGTCGTCCCATTGACTATTCCGCGGACCTCCTCGAAGTAAACGCCGCCGAGCGGCCATCTGGCCAGATTCAAAGCAGGTGTCCCGGCAAGCACGGTTCCCTCGAAGCCAAGTTTCACGCCGTTGGAATCGGCCAAAGCTTTCAATTCCTTGTAAGCCAAAGCAATGGGGCCTTTATTCGTGGTGATCACATGCTTTTTTGCGCTCAAGGCTTCACGGATATGCGTCAGACCAGGCTCTCCGTTCTTTATGTTTGTGGGCGTTACCTCGACGATGACATCGGCCTCGCTCTCTCGCGCCACTTTGATGCTGTCCCAGCCAGTTTCACCAAGAGACTCGATCTTTTGACCGGAATCCACAAGTTCGACGGCCTTCTTCAGGTCTATACCGTCGGGATTGTGGATCATTCCCCAGACAGGGTCAGCAATTGCAACGACTTTCCACTCAATTCCATATCTTTCACTCAGGTATTCCTTTTTGTTCACGAGTATCTCGGCGAACCCACGACCAACTGTCCCAAAGCCAATGAATCCAATCTTAACCTCCATCGTCCTGCCTCCTCTGTGTTTTGTTGAGCGCAAAGGAATATATAACTTTCGCAAAGAAAAGGCAACTTTCAGATTTAGACGAAGCGCTTGAAGTTTTTGATCAGATTCCACATGCCTGTTGTGGAGATAAGTCTTTGCAAATGTGGGACAAATTTTGTAAGCGCTTTGATTTTCACTCCGAAACTCTTGCCATACAAGGCAAAACCGGCCGTCTTTGCAAGTTTAAAAAGTTCTGAATCGTAGGGATACCACCAGAACTGCGTCTTCCGTCGTGTGAAGTCCTCGCTCACGAACTTCAGGTTTACAAGTTCAAGGAGTCCAAACCTTCCGTGAGTCCGACCCACACCGGAATCTTTGACACCGCCCCATGCACCTTCAGGTTCTCCAAAACTGAACACATGGTCGTTAACCGTGATAGTTCCAGCATCGACATTTTCCACAAATTTTCGGGCAACATTCGGATCTCGAGTCCAGATCGATGCGGTAAGTCCGTAGGATGTGTCGTTTGCAAGTGCTATGGCCTCGTCCAAAGTCCTGAACTTCATGATCGGCATTGTAGGACCAAAAGTTTCATCCCTCATTATGCGCATCGAATGGGTTACACCTGTCAGAATCGTGGGTTCAAAGAAGTATCCCTTATCGAAAGGCCGTTTGCCTCCGAGAACCACTTCAGCGCCGCTCTCAACCGCTTCTCTCAGATGCGATTCAACCAATTTTCTCTGGAACGCCGTCGTCATCGGACCAATATCTGTCTCCGCATCAAGCGGATCACCGATGGTCAAGTTTTTTGTCTTTTCGATGACCAATTCGAGAAATTTGTCGAAGACATCTTCGTGGACATAGACCCTTTCGATGGATGCACAAGTCTGTCCTGCGTTCATAAAGGCACCCCACACTATTCCGTTGGCTGCGCGCTCCAAGTCGGCGTCTGCCATAACAACGGCTGGGTCCTTACCGCCGAGTTCGAGGATGACCTTTTTGACGCCACTTGCAGCCATTTCCATGATCCGTTTGCCCGTCTCGACCGAACCCGTAAAGAGGATAGCAGATGTTTTGGGATGTTTGACCAACACCTCACCGACTGCGGACCTGCCAATGACCACATTCAGGATCCCTTCGGGTGCGTCGAATTCTTTGAAAAGTTGTGCAATGGCAAGGCCTACCAGCGGGGTCGTAGATGACGGCTTGAGGACAACGGTGTTCCCTACAAAAAGCGATGCCACCACATCGAGGAACGGTATCACAAACGGATAGTTCCAGGGCGAGATAACCGCCACTATGCCGAGTGGGTCGAACCGATAATATCCCTTCTTTTCACGGAAAAGCACTTGCCAATGCCTGACTTTGAGTGTTTGGATCAATTTTTCACCGCGGTTTATGTAAAAATCGAGTGCATCGATGGCAGGGAGTATCTCGACCAGTATAGCTTCTGATATTGGCTTCCCTTGCTCACTGGCTATCAGCTCGGCCATCGATTCGGCCTTCTCCAAAAGCAGATTTTTGAGTTTTTCCAGCAGCTCTATGCGGGCGGACATTGCGGTTTTAGACCATGTTTTGAACGCCTTCTCAGCGCCCTCAAACGCCCTTTCCACGCTCTCGATGTCCGATTCTGGAATCTCGGCGAGTATCTGCTCATTTGAAGGATTTATCGATCTAATCACACCCTTCGATCTCCGATCGTCCAAATTTATGTCCACTAAAGAGAAGAGATTGGCTGCCATTTTTCTCTCCTTTCGTTTTATCGCTAACCTTTTGATTTAGTTGATGTTCCTTGATATAATACCGTGCAAAAGGAGGAATGAAATTGCTCCAAATTTTATTGGTATTGCAACTGGTTATCGACCCTGAGCTTTCGCACAATGTCCTAACGGCATATTGGTTCGTTCAAAACGGAGAATATGACAGTGCCGCCACCATCTTCAAAAAATATGGGTTGTTTGAAGAATTGGCTGAACTTTACATCCTTGAGGGCGAATATGATTCCGCTGTGGCGGTTTTAAAAACGACGATCCAAAAGAAAGGAGAAACCGCCAGAATCCTCAGAATAATGACGAAAGCTTATGTGTATAAGGGAGATAAAAAACATGCCATAAAGATGGCAAAAAGGATGGCAAGCCTTTTCCCCGATTCCACTGAGGCCATCAAACTCGCCGCACGGGTGTTCTTTGAATTCGACGAATATGAACTTGCAAAAAAGACTTACAGGAAATTGATCCAGTTGGGGGCATCATCCGACTCCATCTGGTTGGAAATGGCTAACACCTTCCTGCTCAACGATGAACTTGATTCGGCCATCAAATATTACCGAAAGGCATTGATTAGCACCCTTCAGCCTAACGTTGCTTTCTATGGTCTTGGGTTATGCTTTGAGCAACTCG
>QNDP01000117.1 GCA_003645975.1 Candidatus Hydrothermota bacterium
ATCCGCCCAAACCTGTCTCTCAGTTCCCTTCGGATGGCGTCGAGTTCGTCAAGTTTTCCTGCGCTTGAGATTCTTCTGTAAAAAGCAATCCTCACTTCGGCTTCAGGGATGTAACTCTCTGGTAACAATGCGGTTACACCCCTCAATTTGACCTCCGGTGGCTGTGGTATCTCCTCACCCGACAACCTCCTAACGGCTTCCTCAAGGAGTGTGAAGAACAGTTCAACACCTACGGCGTTTATGTGTCCGTGCTGCTCCTTGCCGAGCAAATTGCCTGCTCCGCGTATCTCCATGTCGGCAAGTGCGATCTTCAGTCCTGAGCCGAGATGATGATATGTGGCAAGTGCCCGAAGCCTCTGCTTTGCGCGCTCACTGATCTTTTTCGGCACAAGGAAGTAGGCATAGGCCTTGACGATAGACCGTCCGACACGGCCACGAAGTTGGTGAAGCTCGGCGAGACCGAACCTGTCGGCGCGCTCCACGATAAGGGTGTTCGCACGCGGAAAATCGACCCCTGCCTCGATTATCGAAGTCGAGACGAGCACATCGATTTTGCCCTCGTAAAATTCGATGAAGATGTCCTCGAGTTTTGACCTCGGCATTCTGCCGTGCGCCACAGCTATCCTCAGCTCCGGGAAGAAGTTACGCAGCCGTTCCGCCACCTCATCTATCCCTTTGATTCGGTTGAAGATGTAAAACACCTGTCCGTCCCGCCTTATCTCGCGCTCGATTGCGTCGATCACCAACTCGTCGTCGTATTCAGCGACAATGGTTTCGACTGGCAGACGGCCGATCGGAGGCGTCAGGATTATCGAAAGGTCGTAGATTTTGCCCAAAGCCGCATAAAGCGTTCTCGGAATCGGCGTTGCAGTCAGCCTCAAAGTGTCAACAAGTGGGTATCTCCGCCTTAGAACCTCTTTTTGACGGACTCCAAACCGATGTTCCTCGTCGATGATCAGGAGACCGAGGTCTTTGAACTTCACATCATCGCGCAGAAGTCTATGCGTCCCAATGACAATATCGACCTTTCCTTCAGCGAGATCCCGAAGTATCTCCTTGATGCGCTTGGAATTGACCAATCTGGAGACCATCTCGACACGAACTGGGAAGTCTTTAAGTCTCTCGGTAAAAGTGCGATAGTGTTGAAGCGCAAGGATTGTCGTCGGCACAACGATGGCCACCTGTTTTGAGTCCTGAACCGCTTTGAACGCTGCACGGAGTGCGACTTCTGTCTTTCCAAAGCCGACTTCACCGGCGACCAGCCTGTCCATAACACGCTCAGATTCCATATCCCGTTTG
This sequence comes from Candidatus Hydrothermota bacterium, assembly GCA_003645975.1. Taxonomy (GTDB): domain Bacteria; phylum Hydrothermota; class Hydrothermia; order B15-G9; family B15-G9; genus B15-G9. The sequence goes on from QNDP01000117.1 coordinate 1,300, forward strand.
ACTTCCTCGATCGCACGCTTCTGGTCTTCGGTCTCCTCGTAAGGGAACGATGCCTCAAGCTGTGCCTGAAGTTCCGAATCCGGTGAAAATGCGAACCCCTTCTTTGCCCGTCTAAGTGCATGAATTTTCAAGATTTCATCTGCGAGTTCAAAGGATGCGAGCACGGCTTTGGCGCGCCGTCGCGCCCATCTCGGCGAACCTATCTCCGTGATCTCAGGCTTCTGCTCCTCATCGCTCGTCGTCGTAAACCTCTGAACTTTCTCAAGGTTGTAGGTCGGAACATAAACCCGTCCGTCCTTGAAACGCAGAGACAGACAGTCATAGGCTGTCCCCTCAAATTCCACCTTCCTAAGCCCCTCGAACTTGGCAATTCCGTAATCGACATGGACTACGAGGTCGCCGGGCAATATGGTCGTCAGGTCTTCGATTCGTTCGCCAAACAGGAGCTGTTTCCGACGGCGGCGTGGCTGTGCACCGCTCAGCTCCTTGTCGGAAAAAACGGCCAATTTTCGTCCGAACTCATGCCGCAGCTCACCCCCATAGTCAAAATCCGCCAAAGTGGATGCATCAAACGCAAAACCATGAAACACATGTCCTCTCATGAACTTCGCATCGAGCAGTTCAGCCAATCGGCGACCGCGCCGCTCGTCGTCCGAAAGAATGTAGATCTCAAAGCCCTGCCGACGAAAACGCTCCACATCCTCGCGCATCAGCTCAAATCGGCCGACATAACGACGGTTTGGAACGACCCTCAAGAGGCCCAAGTTGGGGCGGACATCTATTTCATAGAACGATGAGACCGAACCGTTTCCGACGGAACGCCGTTTCAAAGGGAGCAAAAACTCATCGATTTTTCCGACCGAAAGCTGTGTCACTGGGTCAAATTCCCGTATCGATTCGACGGTGTCTCCAAAAAATTCGATCCTTTTGGGCGACTCCGAACCGAAAGGGAACACATCGAGGATACCGCCTCTGAGGGCAAATTCGCCTTCTGATTCGGCATAACCCACACGCCTATAACCGCTTTCTATCATCGATTCGATCAACTCCTCGAGCGCCACATGTTCGTTGCATGCAATCCTTTTGAACTGGACTTCGGCCTGAAACAGAGGTTCAACAGCGCCGACATCGAAGACGATGTTCGGCACATCGGGTTTCAGTCGGAGCGTCCAATCCGGATTGTCGGCGATCACCGCATTGACCTTCAATCCGTTGAAATCGAAGGAATTGATTTCATCGGCCACAGCAGCAGCCAATTCGATGTCATGGATTTTCACGATGTTATTTTTTGAAAATTGAGCCACATGCCACAGGACGAACGAGATAAACCCCGAAGGCCAAACGCTATCGATGAGCCGCTTTTCGATTATCAATTTTGCGATCCTGTCGAACATCTGCCTCACCTCGTTATCGCTGAGAGGGACAAGATGGTCGTGCGAGGACTCAAGGCTGTCAATCGCTGTTGGCTGGGTCAGACAATAGTTTGTCCGGCCACAGGTTTTGGTAACGAAAAATTGCAAATTTGATCTGAAAACTTCCTAATCCTCTGGATGGATGGGCGACAAAGTAAAATTCTATCGATAAAGGTGATTTCTCAAATCCCCATTTTCGAGCAATTGACTGGTATTTGGGACAGGTTTATATTCCATAACCGCTGTGAAAAGGCTACACGCATACATATCCGGAATTGTTCAGGGAGTTGGATTTAGATATTTCACAATGAGGCATGCTCGACATTACGGGATCGTAGGCTATGTCCGCAATCTGTTCGACGGCCGTGTGGAAGTCGTGGCTGAAGGTGATGAAAATGTGCTTCGAGACTTTTTGGAAGTCCTTAAACAAGGACCACCTGGAGCCTATGTCGAGGATGTTGAGGTTTATTGGGAAGACCCCACTGGTGAGTTTAGTCGGTTTGAGATAAGATATTAAGGCCTTACGAAAAGCGTCCCCGTAGCTCAGGAGGACAGAGCGGCGGTTTCCTAAACCGCAGGTCGCAGGTTCGAATCCTGCCGGGGACGCTTGATTTTTATGGACTTATCACCTGACACCACCCCTTCAAATTAGACTCAATTTTTGTGTATTCCCCTTCTCTATGGCACACTCACGGCACATCGTCAGTTCTCGCCCATAACGAAAGAGATTTCTTACTTTTTGTGTGCGGTCTCTGTGTTTTAGGATACCCCCATCAAATTAAGGAATGAAATACCGCAACAGGTGTAGGGAGTAGGATAGAAATGTTTTTTAGTAAAAAGAGGCCTCACTTTCAGCATTTTGAGTGTCATGTTTTTTTATTTTTAAAAGTGATTATCCTCCTGCAACAAGTTGACTGTTAGGAACGAAGTCGCTATCCTACCCGCCTGCGATGTGGGATTTCATCGAGGACGACATGCAAAGCCTGCTTGCCAAACTAAATCCTCAACAGCTTGAGGCAGTTACGACTACCGAAGGGCCTGTCCTTGTCATAGCCGGTGCAGGCTCTGGTAAGACCCGTGTCCTGACCTATCGAATCGCATATCTCATTGGTGTCAAACAAGTTCCTCCGTTCAGGATCATGGCTGTTACTTTCACCAACAAGGCCGCCGACGAGATGAAGGAGCGGATCGCCAAACTTGTCGGCAAAAGCGTGGAATCGATGTGGATCGGGACATTTCATTCCATCTGTGTCCGAATTCTGCGATTTCATGCAAAACTTCTGGGTTATTCGAGCAACTTTTCAATCTATGACAGGGACGATCAGGTGGCTGTCCTGAAATCACTTATGGTCGGAAGGTGGAAGGCGACGCCGCGAAAGATGGCAGCTCGGATAAGCGCATACAAAAACAGGCGATATGTCCCGTCGGACGAGCGTGAGATAGAGCTTTTTAAAGCCTATCAGGACAAGTTGAAGTCGTCCAATGCAATGGATTTCGACGATCTGCTTCTGAACACGATCAAGCTGTTTGAGGAACATCCGAAGGTGAAAAACATCTATGCCGAGCGTTTCAAATACATCCATGTCGATGAGTATCAGGATACCAACCGAGCGCAATACGAACTTCTTAAGCATCTGGCATCGAAACATGGCAACCTGTTCGTCGTAGGCGATGAAGACCAGTCGATTTATCGCTTCAGAGGCGCCGAACTGAGGAACATCTTGGATTTTGAGAAGGATTTCCCAAATGCAACCGTTATCCGATTGGAGCAGAACTATCGTTCGACCAAACGGATTTTGAATGTCGCCACTACGCTTGTAGCTCATAACAGGTTGCGCAAAGGCAAGAGATTGTGGACGGAGAACCCATTGGGCGAGAAAATCAAAATCATCGAGTGCATGGACGAGGAGAGCGAGGCCGCTCGGATAGCCGAGATCATCGAGAGGAGCGGTCGCCCATATTCCGACTTCCTTGTGCTCTACCGAATAAATGCTTTGAGCCGTGCGATCGAGATGCAGCTCCGCATTCGTGGCATCCCTTACAAAGTCATCGGAGCAGTAAAGTTCTTTGAACGCAAAGAAATCAAGGACATCATCTCCTACCTTCGACTTCTGGTAAATCCAGAGGACGATGTGGCCTTCGCAAGAATCGTCAATGTGCCGCCGAGAGGCATCGGGAAGATGACCATGAAAGAGATCGAAAACCTTGCCAAAGATCAAGGAATATCGCTTCACAATTCCATGAAGTTGCTTCTAAAGGCCGAAGAGCTTGGACAACGGCAGCACAAAGCGCTCTCATCGTTTGAAAAATTGATCAAACGGTTCAGGAGGATGGCCAAATCGGAAGATGTTCACACACTTACGGAGAAGTTGATCGATGAGATTGGCTATTATGAATATCTTCGTCAATCGTCGAAGAGCGACGAGGAGGCGGAGCAGCGCATAGACAACCTCAAAGAGCTGCTCGGATCGATGTATGAGTTTGTCCATTCGGCTGAGGAGCCGACACTTGAGAACTACCTGTCGATGGTTTCTCTCAGGACAGAAGCCGATGAAGTGGAACTGGGCAGCGGCAGGGTCAGCCTGATGACCGTGCACACAGCAAAGGGTTTGGAGTTTCCGGTTGTCATCGTAGCAGGGCTTGCCGACTCCATATTTCCGCATTTCCGGTCTTACGGCGACGATGAGGCCTACGAGGAGGAACGGAGGCTTCTCCATGTGGCCATCACACGCGCAAAGGAGGA
>QNDP01000118.1 GCA_003645975.1 Candidatus Hydrothermota bacterium
ATTTACGCCCTCACCCCTTAATCCCCTCTCCCACAGGGCGAGGGGAGCGAGTTCCTTCCCCCTCTGGGGGAAGGTTAGGATGGGGGTATAAAGTTGTCTCCCATGTGAAGGAGGGTAGGGGAGTGTTTCTCAATCGTCAGCAGTTGAGTGTCCTGCCTCATACGAATTCGTCCGTCGAAAACAAAATTACCAACAGCCTGTGCGAACCTGACGAGTTCAGGTTCTACAGCGCCCATCACGACCTCAAGCTCACAAAAATTAAAAATTCCAATTGCTTCTCTTAGAATATTAGGCCAAAACTGCATATTGAGGTCGATGTCATGGGAATCCCGAAGTATCCTCCACCTGCAAAACTGTTTTTTGGGATAATTGCACAGCCCGAAGCACTTGAGGCAGCCTTGCAAGCCATCGAACAAAATTTCGGAAAAATTGTCGCAAAATCTGAGGTGATCCCGTTTTCGTTGACCAACTACTATGCCGATGAGATGGGCGAAAACCTGTTGAGACAATGGGTTGGCGTCGCTGGACTGTTCGCCCAATCGCAACTTGCGGACATCAAACTGAGATCAAACGCAATTGAGAGGGCGACATCGCGCAATGGAAAACGGACGATGAACCTCGATCCCGGCTTCGTTTTGGCCTCAAAGCTCATTCTGGCCACTACAAAGGACTATTCGCACAGGATTTACATAGGCAAGGGCATATTTGCCGAAGTAACATTGATTTACAAAAGGAAGACCGGTTTCCAGCCGCTTGGATGGACCTATCCTGATTACAAGACCGATGTCGCTTTGAAATTTTTCAATCAATTGCGGGCTGCCTACATGCAGGAGCTGCGCCAGATGGAAGGCCTTCTGGCCGCTGAACTTTGAGTTTTCCCGGACATGAATCTCAAAAATTTTACAAGGAGGTTGGAGTCATGCCATTTGCAAAGGCAAAACTTGTCGATGGGATGAGATTCGTCGGATGGAGCGAATCCGGACACGGGATCATCATGGATTCCTCGAAGGACAAGGGCGGATTCGATTCCGGCCCCAGACCTATGGAACTGCTTCTGTTGTCGTTAATTGGATGCACCGGCATGGATGTCATTTACATCCTGCGGAAGATGCGCGTCAAAGTCGATGGATTTGAAGTCGAAGTCAACGCCGAGCGTGCAAAGGAGCATCCTCGTGTCTATAAAAAAGTGCACATCACCTACACCTTTTACGGGGATGAAATTCCGGAGGATAAGGTCAAACAGGCCATAGAACTTTCACAAAACAGATACTGCTCGGTTTCCGCCACCATGCGGGCGGTCGGTGAATTGACCTACGATTTTGTGATAAAACCGAGCAGCGAATTGCAGCGATAATTCGCTATGTTCAAAGAGGTTATAGTCATCGGCGGCGGACTCGCCGGCTCGGAAGCTGCATGGCAACTTGCGGAGCGCGGGGTGCGCGTCAAGCTTTTTGAGATGCGGCCGAAGGTCATGACGCCAGCGCATCGAACTGGACTTTTGGCCGAGCTTGTTTGCAGCAACTCATTGAAATCTCAAGATTTGTATAACGCTCACGGCCTTCTCAAGGCCGAACTGCGGATGCTCGGCTCGATGTTGCTTGAAGCTGCCCAAGAGGCTGCGATCCCCGGCGGCAAAGCCCTCGTTGTTGACCGCCAAAAATTCGCAAAAATTGTTACAGAACGGATTGAAAGCCATCCGTTTATCGAAATCATCCGCGAGGAAGTTACCGAGATCCCGAAGGAAGGCATTGTCATAATCGCCACAGGGCCATTGACATCGTCAAAATTTGCAGAAGCATTGCAAGAGCTGATCGGAGAGAAGTTTTTGTCGTTCTATGATGCGCTTTCGCCGATAGTCGATGCCGAATCGCTCGATATGTCAAAGCTTTACTTCAAAGACCGATACGGCTGGGACGATTCCGCCTACCTGAACGCCCCAATGACCGAAGACGAATACGATCGATTTTGGAAAGCATTGGTCGAGGCGGAGATACATCAACCGCATGAGTTTGAAAAAGGGGTCAAATATTTCGAGGCGTGCCTGCCGATCGAGGTCATGGCGAAGCGCGGGCGCGACGCACTGAGGTTCGGCCCGTTGAAGCCCATAGGCCTGCCCGATCCAAGAACCGGCAAAGAGCCGTTTGCAGTGGTGCAACTTCGTCGTGAGAACGCAGAGGGCACGGCTTACAGCTTGGTCGGATTTCAAACTCAACTGAAATACGGCGAACAGCGGCGCGTCTTCCGCATGATTCCGGGACTCGAAAAGGCGGAGTTTTTGCGCTACGGCGCTGTGCATCGGAACACCTTTGTGAATGCGCCCAAAGTGCTTCTGCCGACCTTGCAGGTGCGCAGAGACCCGAGAATCTTCATCGCAGGCCAGCTTTCGGGCACTGAGGGCTATGTCGAGGCCATAGCGGACGGACTCGTCGCCGCCTTGAACGCATATCGACTCCTGAACGAACAGGCGCCGCTTGAGATCCCCTATCACACGATGTTGGGCGCACTTCTGCGCTACATCGCTATGGCGAACCCGAAGCACTTCCAGCCGATGAATGTGAATTTCGGACTCATGATAAATGTCCCGAAGATTCGGAAAAAAGACGAGCGGAAGCGATTTTTGGTCGAACGGGCGCTCAAAACGCTCAGAGAATGGATCGAGGCACACAGGGATCTTTTTCCGAAGGGACATCGATTGGAGGTAAGTCTATGAAGAAGCTCAAATTTGGTGAACGGACTTTGATCATGGGGATTCTGAATGTAACGCCCGATTCGTTTTACGATGGCGGGCGCTATGCGAGGCTTGATGAGGCGTTGAGGCGCGCAGAGCAGATGGTCAAAGAAGGCGCTGACATCATCGACATCGGCGGCGAATCCACCCGACCGGGCGCAGAACCTGTGCCACTCCAAGAGGAACTCGACCGAGTTCTGCCCGTCGTCGAAAAGGTCGCTGCAAATTTCGATGTCCACATTTCGATCGACACTTACAAGTCGAAGGTTGCCGAAGAGGCGATAAAACTCGGTGCGGACATCGTAAACGACATTTCAGGGCTTGGGTTCGATCCTCAAATGCCTGAAATTGTCTCAAAATACGGAACTTACATTGTCATCATGCACATCAAAGGCACTCCGAAAGACATGCAGAGGAATCCCCACTATGAGGATGTGCTCTCGGAGGTCGGCGATTACTTCGCAGAACGGATTCGCTTGGCAGAACTGCGTGGTATTCAAAGGGATAAGGTTATCCTCGATCCAGGCATCGGGTTCGGCAAACTTTTGGAACACAATTTGGAACTTATTGCCAACGTTGACCATTTCAAAAAGCGTTTTGGCCTGCCTTTGCTCGTCGGTGCATCCCGCAAATCGTTTATCGGCATGGTGTTGGACGGAATCCCGCCGAACGAGAGGCTTGAAGGCACGCTCGCCGTCACGGCCTTCTGCGCTTTGCACGGAGTTGACATCCTGAGAGTGCACGATGTCAAGGAAAATCTTAGGGTTGTGCGGATGATCGAGGCCGTGAAAAGATGGCGAAGGTCGTCATAAGCATCGGCTCGAATCTCGGCGACCGCATGTCGAACATCCGCGCGGCGGTCGCTGCGCTCCGCCATAACGGCCTGCAAATCTCAAAAGTTTCAAGGATTTATGAGACAAAGCCTTATGGCTACATCGACCAGCCCGATTTTCTCAACTGTGCGCTTCTCGGAGAGACTTCGCTCGCCCCTAAGCCTTTGCTCCAAAGGCTTTTGAACATCGAGAGGGAGCTGTTTCGTCGAAAGAGGCGTAGATGGGGCGCGCGAACAATCGATTTGGACATCATAACTTACGGCGATCTGGTCTTACGGACAGCGGAGCTTGTGATTCCGCATAGGGACATCGCAAACCGTGAGTTCGTGCTTCGTCCGGTGTGTGAGATAGCGCCGAACCTCGTGCATCCGCTTCTGGGCGTGTCATTTTGTGAATTGCTGGAGATGTTGAGGCGGCGTCCCTGATGTTCAGTTGGCTAAGAGTTTTTGGGATGTCTTTTGGATTCCAGCGGATTCGGATGTCAAAACTTTCCCGATATTTACCGTCCTATCGACCTCTAACAGTCTGACTGGCAAGATCTTGCCGAACTTCACATCTTCATCAAGATGGAACCGCAATTTGATGTAAAACTCCGATGTCCCTGTGAAAATTCCATCCTCGACCTTCTTTTCGACGACGACATGTAACACCCTGCCGATGAAACGGGATGCATATCTAACTCTCTTTTCCTGAGCGACCTTCAGCAGCTCCCTGACCCTTGCCTTTCGGACATGTGGAGGGACTTGTGGTCGCATTTCGGCCGCATCGGTTCCTGGACGAGGCGAAAATTCAAAGACATGCAGATAGGCGAACGGAATCTCTTCGATGAAGTGCAAAGTCTCCTGAAACTCCTCGTCGCTTTCGGTCGGGAACCCTGCGATGACATCTGTGCCTATTGCGATGTCGGGCAGAGCTTCCAAAAGTTGCTCGATCTTTTTCCGATAAGTTTTTGCTGTGTAAGGTCTTCTCATGGCACGGAGTATTCTGTCGCTCCCGGACTGGAGCGATATGTGCAGGTGTGGCGCTATCCTGTCCCTGTTCGAGGCCATGAGTCCTATCAGCCTCTCGGTTACATGGATGGGCGAAATCGACGAGAGCCTTATGCGAAATCCCTTGATCTCCAAGATTTTTTCGATCAAATCGCTCAGTTCAAGCCCCCATTCCATCCCCCAGTTTCCTATCTGTGTGCCTGTCAGCACGAGTTCCTCGTAGCCTTTTTCGACCAGCGCTCGGATTTCGTCGATGATTTCGTTGAGCGGTCTCGAACGGGATCTGCCCCTCACGAAAGGCACTATGCAATATGAACATCTGAAATTGCAGCCTGTCTGAATGCGCACGAAAGGGCGTGCCCTGTGCTGATAAGGCGTTAAATTCGGAACATTTAGACCGAGATAACGGAGTGCCTGTCGAAATCCGCCGACAAAGTCCACAGAATCGACCTGTTTGTATTCCGGCAGGCAACCGACGACCAAGACCTTTGCGCCGTCCTTACGGACTCGGATCATCCGGTTGATCGCCCTTCTGGCGTCCCGTTCGGCTTTGTGCGTAACGACGCATGTGTTCACTATCAAAATGTCCGCCTCTTCGGGCAGACTCGTGCGCTTATAGCCCGAAGCCTCAAGGGCATAGCTCAAAAGCTCACCTTCGTATTGATTGATCTTGCAGCCGAAATTTTTGATGTAGTAGCTCTTACCGTTCATGATTCTGTGCCTCTGAGGGTCATTAAGGCGGTGTTATGCGCCGTCGGCCGATATTTTACAAGCCAATTGCACCGAAGTCAGCCGTATTCAGGCCTCAATCAGTTCGGAAACCTCAAACTTTTCAACAAGTTCAAGGGTGTGACCGTGAACCGCGATGGCAAATCTGCCCTAAACGGGCGTCTTCAGACGGAA
>QNDP01000119.1 GCA_003645975.1 Candidatus Hydrothermota bacterium
GCCGATGGCGTCTCGACCATAACCCCAAATTCCGGAAATTGGATTCTACGGTATCGTTTGCGCAGCTCTTTGAATTCGTCTTGAACGATTTCCTTGACCGCGATGATCTCCTCTATCGTGCTGATCATCGGCACCATCAGTTTGATGTTTCCACGTCGGTTCGCCCTCAAAATTGCACGGACTTGGGTTCGAAGCGTTTTTTGGGAGTCCTCAAGTAGGAGTGCACGAATTCCACGCATTCCAAGAGCGGTCTCGGGTTTCATCGTTCCGATGAGTTTGTCCGCTCCCAGATCGAACAGTCGAATGACCAGATGTCCGGGATAGATGTGTCTGGCGATATTTCGATAGACCCGTGTCTGACCGTCTTCGTTCTGTCCGTAATCTTGGAACAGGAACTCAGTGCGGAATAGGCCGATGCCGTGTCCTCCAAACTCCATGACCAGTTGTAACTCGTCGGAAAGGTCGATATTGCCGTTGACAGCGAACCTGATCCCGTCCTCTGTAACAGTGGGTTTATCGACGAGTTGGAGAAGCTCCTTTTGCGCTCGTTTGTGCTCCTCAAGCAACCGTTTGTATTGCTCTACGGTGTTCTTTTTGGGGTTTACAACGACATGGCCTTTGCTGCCATCGACGATAATCCGATCGCCTTCTATGATCTCGTTGTTTTGCAGTGCTTGGACGAACTCCTCACCGAGTCCAAATACGGCTGGCAACTTGTAGTTCCTGATGATTATCGCTGCGTGGGATGTGATTCCACCGAAGGCGACAGCGAACCCTTTGGCGCCCTTTTTGATCAGGTTTAGGGTGTCTTGGATCGAGAGATCGTAAGCGAGGACGACCTTGTTTCTTATGTGCGCAGCGCGTGGGGCGGTCGGCTCCAGATCGCCCATCTTTCGGATGAGGTCGTGAGCCAGTCTTTCCATCTCGTTTGCCCTCTCCCTCATATACTCGGAATCGCTTGTGCGAAGCGATCGTGTAAGGTTTTGGATGGCGCGATCTATCGCATATTCTGCCGGTCTTTGTTGATTTCGGATGAGCGATAGCACTTCCCTTTCAAAAGTGCCGTCCCTCAGCATGGCTATTTGGGTGTCAATCAGGCTGATGAGGCCACCTTGAAATGAGGATTTCATGCGTTCGAGTTCCGATATGTAGGACTGGCGGGCACGCATGAAGCGGGCGACTTCCTGCTCTATGTCCTCGATTCGGATCTTACGGGGTCGGATGTCTATTCTCGGCGTCAAAAAAAATATGACACGCCCGATAAAGATACCGGGCGAGACAGGTATTCCTTTAAATCTCAATTCCACTTTTTTTCTTTTAATCCTCACCAAAGCCACTCTCCACGAGTTTTGCGAGTTCTTCAACGGCTTGTTCTTCGTCAGGGCCTTCCGCTTTTATCGTTATGGAAGAGCCTTGACCTGCAACGAGCATGAGCAGTCCAAATATGGACTTGCCATCAACTTCCATGCCGTTCTTCTCAACGGTTATGTCAGATTGAAACTTTTCGGCGGTCTGCACAAACAGCGTCGCCGGGCGTGCATGTATCCCCAGACTGTTCACGATTTTCACGGTTTTTTTAACCATTTGCGACCCACTCCTTAAAGGAATCGCATGGAGTAATCGAGGACAAAGATTCGTCTCTCCCTCTCAAAGATGCCCATGACTTTGGACAATATGGAATTCGCAGTGGCGTTGTCGATGGATGCCACCGCCACGAGGAACTTAGCGCGCTGCCATAGGTCATGTCCGTCGATCTCGGATATGGAAACATTTAGCTTTTTGACCCTGTCTTTGAGTCCTCGAAGTATATAACGCTTCTCTTTCAACGAAGTTGAAGATGGTATAAAAATTTCGACTTCAAGGACTCCGATGGCAGCCATGACACTTCCACCTGTTTTATTCCTTTATGGGTTCAAGGTCGGGTCTAATCTCTTCGATGCGATAGGCTTCAAGTATATCGCCAACTTTGAATTTATCGAAACCCTCGACTCGAATTCCGCATTCGTAGCCTGATTGCACCTCTTTGACATCGTCTTTGAATCTCTTAAGTGATGCGACCTTACCTTCATAGATCACCTCACCGTCCCGTTTAACACGGATGAAAGCGTCCCTTGCGATGAAACCGTTTATGACATAGCAACCTGCGACATGTCCGATTCCGGAAATCTTGAAGACCTGACGGACTTCTGCCTGACCTATGACCACCTCTCGTTTCTCGGGTTCGAGCAGACCGCTCAGGATGTCCCGCATGTCCTCAAGCAATTTGTAGATGACATTGTAGGTCTTTATGAGTATGCCTTCCGACTTTGCGGCCTTCCGTGCTTTGGCATCAACACCGACATTGAATGCGAGGATGACGGCGTCTGCGGTCGAGGCCAGCATGACATCGGACTCCGTAACTGCTCCGACACCGTAGTGGAGAATGTTGACTTTGATCTTCTGGAATTTAAACCGACTCAGTGCATCGTAGATTGCTTCGACCGTTCCCTGTGTGTCGCCTTTGATGATGACCTGAAGTTCTTTGGGTCCTTCGGCTTCTTTCAGCCGTTTTTTGAGCTGTTCGAGCCTGATCCTGACGGCATCTTCCGGTCTTCTGATCTGCTCCTCATAGGTCTCCTTAGCTCTTTCGGCGATCTCACGCGCTTCGCTCTCCGAATCGACCACTTTCAGGATGCTTCCTGCGCGTGGCAGCTCCTCAAATCCCTGAACTACGGCCGCCAATCCGGGCTGCACCTCCTGAATCCTCTGTCCGAATTCGTTGTAAAGTGCGCGGACTTTTCCGTAGGTCAGCCCTGCGACGAACGCCTGACCGACCTTGAGGACGCCCTGTTTGACGAGCACGGTGCCGACAGGGCCGCGCCCCTTTTCGAGTTTCGACTCGATCACCACACCCGAAGGTTTGACATCGTAAGCTGCTCTGAGGTCAAGCTCTTCCGCCTTGAGCAGGATTGCGTCCAGAAGATCGTTGACGCCCATGCCGGTCTTTGCGGATATTTCGACCATTATGGTGTCGCCGCCCCACTCCTCTGGAACGAGTCCCTGTTTAGCCAGTTGTCGCTTGACCATCTCGGGATCCGCGCCCGGCAGATCCATCTTGTTGATTGCGACTATAATCGGGACTCGTGCGACCTTAGCATGGTTGATCGCCTCAATGGTTTGGGGCTTGACACCTTCATTTGCGGCCACGACGAGGACCACGATGTCAGTTACTTTGGCGCCGCGCGCCCTGAGTGTGGTGAACGCTTCGTGTCCCGGTGTATCGATGAAGGTGATCTTGTGGCCTTCGTGTTCGACCGTGTATGCACCGATGTGCTGTGTTATGCCGCCGGCTTCTCGTTAGGCCACATTGGTCTTCCTGATGTAGTCGAGCAGTGTAGTTTTACCATGATCGACATGTCCCATAACGGTAACGACAGGTGGTCTCCGTCTAAGTTCGGCCTCTTCAGGGATCTCTTCGACCTCTTCGAGCATCTCCTCCTCAGCTTTCACCTCGTAGCCGTATTCGTCGGCGAGCACCGTTATGGTCTCTATGTCGAGCGTCTGATTGATATTCGCTATTATGCCTTGCGACAGCAACTTACGGATAATCTCGGTCGGTTCAACACCGACGAGTTTTGCGAACTCCCTAACGGTGATGGGACCCGGGATGATAAGGGTTGGCGGTCCTTCTTCTCCTTCCTCCTGTTCGCCTTTTTTCCTGCGCTTATATCGGATTTTCGGTGTTTTTCCGAGCGTTTCCTTGATCTTCCTTTCGACCTCTTCGTCGCTCACCTTTTTGGCTTTGAACTTTCGTTCCGGTGCTTTCTTAAACTCGTCGCCCCAAATCTCCTTTCTCCGTTCAAATCTCTGCTTCGACTCCTGTCTTTCCTGCTCAATCCGCCGTCTTATGGCGTCTTCCATCTCCTTGTTAACCGGACTCACAGGGGACTTAACCTTATATCCGAACTCGGCCAGCATTTGGATCAGTGTTGTAGCGGACAGACCGAGTTCAGCGGAGAGGTCAGAGACTCGTTTTGGTCGTCTGCGTTTTCTGGATGGTCTTCGGCGGCTTGAGCCTTGCGGCCTTTTGCGCCGCTTCTTTCCAGACTTATTCATGCAACCTCCTTCTTTTTGCGTTTGGCCTCGAGTTTATCCTCGATTTCGGCCAAAATTTTGATTGCCATGTCTTCAGTGATTCCCTCGACGGCTGTGAGATCTGCAAGCAGAGGCACATCTTTGAATGTGAACAGTCCATGCTCTCGGAGCCTTGCCTTGAGTTCGTCCGGAAGATCGAGGTCGATGATAGTTACAGCGTTCGGAGCGCCTTTATACTCGGATAGAGGCTGAACGATGATCTCCCTTCCCACAAGCTTAGATGCCAGAATGACATTTTGTGCCTCTTTGCCTTTGGCTTCGGCGACAGCTTCGTCCTCGACGACCGCGACGATCTTGTCATCGTCCTCGTAGGCTGTGATGACCTTTGCCGGCGACATGGCGTTGACAGCGAATTTCAGAATGTCGGGGTCCCAACGGACGACATCTATCTTTTCGCCGGCCAGTTCTCTGACTATGGGTTGGATCCGTGTGCTTCTCAGTCCGATGCATGCGCCAACGGGATCGACTCTCGGATCTTTTGAGCGGACAGCGACTTTAGCCCGTTTGCCCGGGATGCGTGCGACAGCCCTTATCTCGACGGTTCCTTCAACAATTTCGGGTATTTCGGACTCCATGAGTTTGCGAAGGAAATCGGGATGAGTCCTTGAGAGGATGATCTGCGGCCGTCTGCGGGCTTCTGACACACGCAAAATCAGTGCTTTGATGTTTCCGCCCTGCTTGTATCGTTCGCCTTTGATCTGTTCTTCAGGTGGCAAGAGCGCTTCTGCCCGTCCCAGTCCGACATAGACACCCGTTTTGTCCACTTTTTGGATCATGCCGGTTATGATTTCTCCGACGCGTTCTTGAAAATCCTTGTAGATGTGTTGACGCTCTTCCTCGCGAATTCTCTGGAGGAAAATGCTTTGGATCCGATAGACTGCGTTGCGTCCGAACTGTGAGAGCGGCATTTCGACCACAAGTTTTGTCCCTTCTATTGCGCGTTCCGGGTCGATTTTGGCTGCCTCTTCGAGCGAAATTTCACGGTCTGGGTCGAGCACATTTTTGACCACAGTTTTCTGGACATAAATTTTCAGATCGCCTTTTTTGGGGTCGATTTCCACCTCAATAGGATAATCCGGTCCTTTTTTCTTACGGACCGTTGTAAGGATGGCGTCTCTAAGTGTTTTGACCACGAATTCGCGGTCAAGCCGCCTTTGTCTTGTGATTATGTTGATAAGTTCAGCGATTTCATTTGCCATATTTTCACACTCCTACCTCATCCAACTGAATTTTCAATATGTTTTCCCGTTGAAATTGCATCTTTTTGCCCTGCCGTTCAATGTCGAGCGAATCTTTGGAGAA
>QNDP01000120.1 GCA_003645975.1 Candidatus Hydrothermota bacterium
ACAGATGCTGGGAGTTCGGCAGGCTGTGGAATCAGATCAAAGCAAGGGTCAAAAAACCAAACATCGGCGACACCTACGCTTTGCTCGTTGAGATGGCTCAAACAGGTCTCAAAGCGCTGAAATATCGAGGAAAACCGGCATTCGCAGAGGAAAAATGGCAAAAATGCAGCCTGTGCGGTGAACGCAGCGCCCTCATTGACCTCGATTTAGATAAACTCGAAAGCGACCCCAATTATGTGAACGAAACGATTAAAAAATTCGAGTATAAGTTCAAAGACGATCTCGATGAAAAAGGGCGTCGAAATGCGCTTTACTACAAACGACTCAAAGACTTCTGGAAAAAGATGGCCGGCGCATTTCCCGGACACATCAAGGAGAACGAACACCTTTGCGCTGTCTGCCTTGTTAAAAGGCTTGCTCCTAAAGTAATTTACGAAAGTGTCAAAGAAAATGCGAAAAACAACCAAAAATCACCATTTTTTGAGAGCATAGTCAAAGAATTTGACTATCATTACCCATCGACTGGCTCTATTGCTATATCACCATTTATCAAAAAAACATTTGATGAGAGAGTAGATTTTTCACTAATAAGTGAAACAATCAAAGACATGTTAGAGAGAGGCTCAGATGATAATGGGCGAAGGAAGATAAAAAATTTTCTAGACGCACATTTCACAGAAGGTAGAACCGTCCCTGCTATAAAAGATCGCATAATTGATAAACATATTGCTGTGGAAAGGTTTGAAGGTGATTTTGAGCTTGAATGGTTCTACGACGAATCATTCCCGAGATTTTACAACGAACTTGAAGACAAAGGCGAAAACGGACAAAAACGTCAATGGGCAGAACGGATTGAGCAGGCAGTGCAAGAAATTAAGAAAAAGGCAAAAGAAATCCTCGGAGAAAAATACCATCTGCCCAAATACTACGCTGCTGTCTATCTCGACGGCGATCACCTTGGCAAGTGGCTCAGAGGCGAATTCGCCCCCAAAATAGAAGATGTTTTCCACCCTGACTTCGTGAAACAAGTCATGAATAATGAGCATTTCAAAAAAATCAAGAACCTTAAGCGCCCTGTCACCCCGGCCATCCACCGAGCCATCTCAAGCGCGCTCAGGGATTTTGCACTTGAAGTCGTGCCCTATGTGGTTGAAGAAAACCTCGGTGTGGTTGTCTATTCAGGCGGTGATGATACCCTTTTCCTTATGCCACTTGAAAATCTTTTCAAAACATTAATGGCGTTACGAAGGCTCTATTCTGGTGAACAATTTGTTATTAAACTTGGAAACCGCATATTTGAAAGCGACAAAGGGTTCATCAAAATTTACGAAAATGGCGAACTTAAAGAGATCATCCGCGTCATGGGCACGAAGGCGACGCTTTCGGCCGGTGTGGCGATCGCCCACTACCTTGACCCGCTGGATGTAACGCTGTCAAGGGCTAAAAAAGCACTTGAAGAAGCAAAAGAAGCTGGAAGAAACAAAGCTGCTTTTAAAGTAATTCTCCATTCAGGTAGTGAAAGAAAGGCGGTTGTCCCGTGGAATTTCGTCGAAAAAATGGAAGTGTTCAGAACGGAGATTTCAAATGGTTTTTCTCCAAGATTCCTCAGGATGCTTTATGGGGACATAGATGTTTATCAAGAAATCCCTGAAGCATTTGACGCTGAATTCCTCAAATTCGGTTCTCGTGGCCAGAGTAAAGATGTCAAGTTACTGCTTTGTGACCTTATTGACGCCCGTAAGGACAACGGTTTACCTCCCGGAGAATTTGTCGATGCACTTCTTATCGCTGATTTCGTTGCCAGAGAGGAGGGGGCAAAATGATAAAATTTTATCGTGTAACTCCTCATTCTGTCCTGTTCTTCAGGGATCCGAGGCCATTTACGGCTGGCGAACAGGCACTCGCAAGGCTCCAGTTTCCACCCCGTTTGGCACCTTTTTTGGGTGCCATCAGGACAAAATACCTGGAGGAGAAAGCTGGAGGTAAGCCAATTTCGGCTTTGTTTCCTTACATTGAAGATGACCTTAAGCAAATTTCCATTTTCTGGTTTTCGCTCTTGAAAAATGGAACGTCGCTGATTCCCGCGCCATGTGACCTGATCACCAGCTGGAAAAAGCTTGATGAAAGTCGGTTTGTTACCGAAAGACTGGAGGTCAACGGCAAGTTCGAAAATCCAAAAGTTCCATTACTCAGCCCCCACAAAGCCGAATTATTTGAAAGTGCCCACTATCTTACCCCACAGGGATTTGCGAAGTATCAAAACGGGGAACTGCCGTCAAAAGGTGAATACTTCTCGCTCGATGACCTATGGGAATTTGAGAACCGTGTGGGAATTGGACTTAGTTATGAAACCAAAACCACTGAGAGATCTAAGTTTTACCGGATCACAGTGGCTCGTCCGAAAAAAGATGTGGGATTCCTTGTCGGTGTGGAGTTTGGTGACAGTATTGAATTGCCCGAAATTTTTGATACGACATTCACAACCCGTCTCGGTGGTGAAGGTCATATTGCTGTGTGGGAGAAGGTTAATGATGCAAAACTTACCAATGGTTCTCCACATTTCAGCGAAGTTGTTGCTTTAACCCATGTTCCCATTAAATCCAACAAGCAAGGTAGTGAATACGGGTTTGAAATCCAGAACTGGTGCATCAACAAGCTCGACGCAGTTGGAGGCTGGGATTACAAAGAACGACGACCTAAGCATCTTGTTAGAGCCTTAGAACCAGGTGCAGTTCTTATAGTGCAAAAGGGTAACGCTCTCCCATCTGAAACTTATGGAATCAAATTTGGAAATCATGGTAGTATTACCATCGTAAAAAATCTTGTAATTTCAATAAATGGCAATAAACCATATTTAGTTGATTCCAGGCCAAAATTAGGCGATCCTGATATTCTGCTTGTAATCAAAAATTGAGGGGGTAAATCATGGCAAGAGGTCTTTTAATCATAAAAACATTGACCCCAACGCATCCGGGGGCCGGCACATCGCTTGGTGCCATAGATTTGATGCTCCAAAGGGAAGTAACGACAAACTTTCCATTCATTCAAGGTTCGAGCCTGAAGGGCGCGATGAGGAGTCATCTTCATTCAGCACTACCAGACAATGAAAAGAGCGTATTGGATGCTGTTTTTGGACCAAGGGATGCAGGAGGATCGGATCTTTCCAGAGGTGCACTTATTGTTTCCGATGCCAGCCTGCTTTTCTATCCCGTCCGCACGCTCAAAGGACTTTACGCACTTGTTACATGCCCGGAGGTATTAAGAAGGCTGAATATGCCGCACATTGGTTTGAAAGTTCCTGATTCTATTCTGACTTTGAGTGACAAAGGTAAAGTAAAAACATCAAATTCCACAAAATCAAAATATGCGATAAGTGGAAAGGTCTATTTTGAAGACTTGAATTTTTCTGTTGATACTATCAGTGATGGCGATTTCAATTGGATAAATGAAAAACTTGGGCTCGATGAGGGGATAAAGTCTCGCCTGTTCATTGTCCACTACGATGTTTTTCAGTATTTTGTGGAATTTTCCGCTCAGGTGGTGTCGAGGAACAAAATTGACTATGACACAGGCACAGTGGACAAGAAGATAGGAGGTATATGGACCGAAGAGCATCTCCCACCTGAGACCTATCTCTTTTCGTATCTTGAGGATAACGGAAAAGTAGTTGGCAAAATTAAAGTTAAGGAGAACAACTTGGGAAAAGAAAAGGACGCGTCGTCTTTTGAATGGGTTGCGGATAAGCTCAATAACAATGTCATCCATCTCGGCGGTGACGAAACAGTCGGAAAGGGGTTCGCGGAACTGAGATTTAAAAAACTGCAGGAGGCCAAAAATGGCTAAAATCAGGTCCCTGGAGCAGGAAAGGGCTAAACATGCGTGGGAATTCATTGAGCGGATAGATAAAAATTTTGACAAAGTTGCGTCTCTGGCTCGGCGATTGCCTGCTATGCTTTTGACTTCTGGTCTTGGCCAAACAGTGGCGTTCTGTCTTTCTAAGGATGAAGGGAAAAGAGTAATTGATGATGTGACAGATTACCTATCAAAAGTTACAGGCATCGAGGGCATAACCTGTGGCAATGATTTACTACAAAAGATCATAGAAACAGACCATGAAACCTACCTCATGCTATCTCAAGAAGCACTGAAATACACTACTTGGCTTAAAAGACTAGTTGAAGCAAAATCGGAGGGGTAAAATGTGTTCTAACAATTATTTTTCTGAAATGGCTGAAATTCCTTCACCGAAAAACTCAGGATTAATTTTAAGAAAATGGAAATTAAAAAATAACAAAAAGGACCAATTGGATAAATATGAATCAAAATTTCTAACCGAGTATTTCAATATTGGACTTGCTTTTTATAAATACGCTCCTGATATTAGGTTATCTGAATTGAGCGAAAGAAAAAGAGCATGGCTCCAAGAATTATCTGAAAAATGGAAATTTTGTGAAACTAACCTTCCAGATGGCTTCATTTACAAACAATTGAAATCCTCTAACAAGATATCCGAGGTGGAAAATCAACTTAAGAACTTTTTCCAAATGGGGGTTAAAATTCTTTGCGGAAAAACCACTCAGCCCCTTATTGTTGGTCTCGGTGAACCGTCGCCTTATGAAACCGGAATCACGCTCGATTTCCTCACAGGCTTGCCCATCATCCCCGGAAGCGCACTTAAAGGGGTCACAAGACGAGCGGCGATAATGAAATTGAGCGGCAGGACGGACATTCTGCCTTACGGCAATGAATTCGATGAACTTGCAAAAGCTTACGACCAACATGAGCAAATTGTCGAAATCTTTGGCACTCAGGATCAAAAGGGCAAAGTTATCTTCATGGACGCTTATCCTGTTGAATGGCCAAACGGGCTTTTCAGGGTTGATATCATGAACCCGCATTATGGACCTTATTACAGTAACCCTTCGGAGGAAAATCCGCCTGCCGACTGGTATAACCCTGTTCCTGTGCCATATCTCACTGTTAACACAGATGTTATATACCGTTTCGTTTTGGCAAGCGAAAAAGAGAACAGAGATTTGCTGAATGCTGCTGTGGAGTGGCTCAAATTCGCCCTTGAAAACATCGGAGTCGGCGCCAAAGGAAATCAGGGATACGGCGTATTTCAATTAAAAGAATAAAGGGAAATAAGATTTCCAAGATACTCTGGAGGTTGGATTGGAGGAGGGTTAAGTCTGAAATGAAGGAATGGGTCAGGGAAGTGGTGAGGTGAAGGAGATTTCAAAGGGGAAAAGCGTGGGAATGGGCGAAGCAAAAGATAGGCTCTCTGTGGATAAGACTCTTCCTGAGAGTTGGCAGAGGCTTTTGTGGTCTGCCAGGCTGGAGGATATCGATCTCGAACGGGATAAGGTTTACGTGATCCATCAGGTTCTTGCCTGGGGGGAACCGGAGGATCTTTCTTTCCTTTTC
>QNDP01000121.1 GCA_003645975.1 Candidatus Hydrothermota bacterium
AATGTGGCAGCGCAGGGCCGCTGCATCGGCCAGTGCAGTGGTAGCAGCCACATGGTTGTCCAAAAGGATAGAACATCTAACTCTGGATTATCTTGAGTTTGACCAGGCGATACACGATGTAGGGACAGTGATGCCGTTAACAGAGGAGGTTCTGAGAGAAATTACCAATTAGTTAGAAGAGGTATCCCGTGCGACAAAGAACTATTATTCAATGGCGGAACTTGCGAGATATGCGTTGTATGACTTGAGGAGTTCCGGTTTGAGCGTTGAGGAATCGCTGGCTGCTCCGAATTTATCAAAAACCGAATTGTTGATCAATTTTTGGGGTTCGTGGAGGAATCTATGGAGGTTGAGTCGATTATCGATGATTTAGGTTTGCATCATCGATGTATTTGTAGTGGTTGCACTTCGGATTATCGCCGTTTGTATTGACAGCGTAAAGCCTTCTGCTTACCATAAAAGCCCTCTTTGAAAAGCCGGGGTGGCGGAATTGGCAGACGCGCATGGTTGAGGGCCATGTGGGCTTCGGCCCGTGCGGGTTCAAATCCCGCCCCCGGCATCTTTAATTCTCTCGAAAATGAGACCTTTCCTCTCTTTTATCCTCATTAACTTTCGACTTGCGAAGGATTTGATCCGATGCGTTGACTCGATCCTCAGCTCCTCTATGGACTTCCCTTTCGAGATCATAGTCGTGAATGTCCCATCTGGTGATGGAACCGAAGCTTTTGCAGCCCAGCATCCTGAGATAAGGCTCCTGACGGCCGAAAAGTTTTCCATCTCCGGACTGAGAAACATCGGCCTCAAGGCGTCGCTCGGAAAATACAAGCTTATCTTGGACACGGACCTCGTCCTCGCAAAGGACGCCGTGTCGAACGGGATCGAGCTGATGGAGTCGGAGCCGAGCATTGCGGTCGCAGGGTTCGACCTCATATCCGAAGACGGCTCATCTCAGTTCAACGGACGGAGGTTCCCGACACCGTTGACCATCTTGGCGCGCAGAACGCCGCTCGGAAGATCGATACTCAGATGGGAAATCAAGCGCCACCTTTACGAAGATGCGGACAGAGACCAGGACTTTGAGGTCGATTGGGTTAGCGGCGCGACGATGCTCATGAGGGGTTCCGCTCTGAGGGACATCGGATTGCTCGACGAAAGGTTCGTCTATGGCTTCGAGGATGTCGATTGGTGCTATCGAGCGAAGCGGATGGGCTGGAAGGTGTTCCTTTCGGGGCGCTCAAAGGCGGTCCACAGGCAGCACAGGCGGAGCGCACGGTCTTTGTGGTTTGCATATCAACACTTACGAAGTGCTGCCCTCTTTTACCAAAAACACGGCTTTAAATCGATATTCGGTCGCATTTGAACTCACATCATCTTCATAATGCTTTGATTCCAATCTAATATGCATAATTGCAATTGTTGACAAATTATGTCGTTTTTGTTAAAATGGGCAATCTTTCCATAAGTTTGAACTGTTAAGTCCTTGTGGGACTTAGAGAAAACTGTAAGGAGGCAGAGAAATGGCCAAAAGGGCACGAGAAAAAGTGAAAGATATTGATGATCCAAGAAAAGAGATATTTGCCGCATTGGCCTGCGGCAGAAGATTGCAAATAATTGAACTCCTCAAAGAAGGTGAAAAGTGTGCCTCTGACCTAATCCCCATACTTGACATCGACCAGTCTGCTGTTTCCCGCCATCTCTCAATCCTCAAAAAAGCTGGTATACTTACATCCCACAAAGAAGGCGTCAATGTGTATTACAGGATTGCAAACCAAAAAGTGTTCGACCTGTTGAGCATAGCTACTGAAATCATAAAGGAGCGAAGCAAAGAAGTGATTAAAAAGTTAAAATGAATTTCCAAAAACTTTGCGCCACACAAGGAGGATATGTGCATTATGGGGTATAAAATTTTGCAGAAACGGGTGTTGGGGCCGGGTTCCAAAATGATGGTAATCGAAGCACCTTATGTCGCCAGAGCCGCCAAGCCCGGCCAGTTCATCATCCTCAGAGTCCATGAAAAAGGAGAACGAATACCGTTGACCATCGCCAACGCAGATAAGAAAAACGGCACAGTTACCATCATCTTCCAAGAGGTTGGGAAGACGACCATTCATCTCGGACTCCTTGAACCCGGCGATGAACTTCGCGATTTCGTCGGTCCGCTCGGAAAGCCCACAGAAATAAAGAACTTCGGCACAGTTGCCGCTCTCGGCGGCGGATTCGGAACCGCAGTCCTTTACCCGCTCATAAAAGGCCTGAAAGCAAAAGGCAATTATGTCATCACGATCATCGGATTTCGCACAAAAGACCTGATATTCCTAACCGACGAACTCTCGGCGGTGAGCGACGAGGTGCATATCACGACGGACGATGGTTCCTATGGGATGAAGGGATTTGTTACTCATGCACTTCAAAAATTGCTCGACGAAGGCCGAAAGATAGACCATGTGTTCGCAGTCGGTCCCGTGCCGATGATGAAGGCGACGGCGAATCTGACGCTCAAATACAACATCCCGACCACAGTGAGCTTGAACCCGATTATGGTGGACGGAACCGGGATGTGCGGCGCTTGCAGAGTCGAGGTCGGCGGTGAGACCAAGTTCGCATGCGTCGATGGACCCGAATTCGACGCACACAAAGTCAACTTTGACCTCTTGTCCAAACGGTTGCGGATGTATGTCAAACAGGAGAAGGTCTCCCTCGAAAACTTCAAGGCACAACTTGAAAAAGCAAAGGAGGCCGTATAATGCCCCGCAAGATCATCTATGAACGCACACCTATGGCCAAACTTGACCCCAAAGAACGGGTCAAAACCTTTGACGAGGTGGCTTTGGGTTACACCGAAGAGGAGGCACTCAAGGAGGCCGAAAGATGCCTGCTTTGCAAAAGGCCGCCCTGCGTGGCAGGCTGCCCGGTTCACATCGACATCCCCGGGTTTATCGCATTGATTCAGCAGAGAAAGTTTGTTGAAGCTTCTGAACATATCAAAAAATTCAATCCACTGCCCGCAGTTTGCGGACGCGTGTGTCCGCAGGAAGACCAGTGTGAGTCAAAATGTATCTTAGGAAAGAAAGGCGAGCCTGTTGCCATCGGGCGTCTTGAACGGTTTGTGGCAGATTACGAGCGCGCTCAGGGCGAAATGAGGCTGCCCGAGATCAAGCCGCCTTCCGGCTTCAAAGTCGCCGTCATCGGGTCAGGACCCGCTGGCCTCGTCGCAGCAAGCGAATTGGCCAAGATGGGACATAAAGTTACTGTCTTCGAGGCACTTCACGAACCCGGCGGTGTCCTCATGTATGGTATCCCGCAGTTCCGTCTCCCGAAAGAGATCGTTCTGCACGAAGTGGAATACATCAAACGGCTTGGCGTCGAACTCGTTACGAATTTCGTGGTCGGCAAGACGATGACCATCGATGAACTTATGCAGGAAGAAGGGTTCGATGCGGTGTTCATCGGCACCGGCGCCGGACTGCCCGTCTGGCTCGGACTCCCCGGTGAGAACCTGCTCGGCGTCTATTCGGCAAACGAGTTTCTGACAAGGATCAACCTCATGCGCGCCTATAAGTTCCCTGAATACGACACGCCGGTCTTTGTGGGCGAACGAGTCGGTGTGATAGGGGCTGGCAATGTCGCAATGGACGCCGCACGCTCGGCTCTTAGAGCCGGTGCTAAGGAGGTTTACATCCTCTACCGCAGAACGAAGGAATACAGCCCGGCGAGGATCGAGGAGCTCGAGAATGCGATCGAGGAAGGCGTTATATTCAAAGAACTTGTCTCACCTGTGGCGTTCTACGGAGACGAAAACGGTTGGATCAAAGAGGTCGAGCTGGTTCGGAACAGGCTCGGCGAACCTGACCAGTCGGGTAGAAGACGGCCTGTCAAGATCCCCGGCTCCGAGTTCAGAATGCCGATCGACATGATAGTCAATGCGATAGGTCAGCGTCCGAACCCGATAATCGCGCAGACGACGCCCGGACTCGAAATCAATCCGCGGCACGGCACGGTCAAGGCCAACATGAAAACCTTTGCGACAAGCAAGCCCGGTGTCTTCGCCGGCGGCGATGTCGTAACGGGCGCTGCAACCGTGATACTGGCCGCAGGAGCAGGCACCGACGCCGCCAAATACATCGACTATTACCTCAAAAACAAGGACAAACCCGGCATCTGGGACGAACTTTATCACATGGAATAACAGCATGTTGGCATAAACATGATCAAAGGTCGGGGCGCTTGCCCCGCCTTTTTTCTTTCGTCGAAAATGAAGGTCGCTTTGGCTTCGTTCATGTTCAGCAAAAATTTGGATGAAAATGTCGAAAAGGTCAGAACTTTGACGATGGAAGCGGCTGAAAAGAGCGCCGAGATGGTCTGCTTCCCAGAATGTGCACTGACGGGACTTCCGACTGAGGACTATGAGGTTGATCGAACACTGGCGACTGAGATTCCGGGGGACTTGACCGATCGTTTGGGTGCAATCGCCCGCAAATTCAGGATCTACATGGCTATCGGATTGCTGGAACGGGACGACGGCCGACTTTACGATACCGCCGTGCTTTTCGCCCGTGGTGGAGACATCCTGTTGAAATACAGGAGAATAAGCTCAGGTTGGCACAGCCGGAATGTGCCCGTCACCCTCTACTGCGAAGGCGACTCCTTTGAGACAGCGGAGATACAGGGCATCAGATTCGGTTTTTTGATATGCGGCGACCTATTTGAGCCAGAAGCCTTCAGGTTGGCGCAGGAAGCCAGGCCGGATGTCCTGATCGTTCCACTTTCGAGGTCCTTCGAGCACGGCGAATACGATGTCGAACGGTGGAACCGCGAAGAAAAATGGGTCTATGCGAAACAGGTTGCGAAGGTCGGGATAACTTCTTTGCTGATAAACGCATTGGAGCCGAAAGAGTTGGGTGGCTCATTTGGAGGGCTGATGGTGATAGACTCCAACGGAGAGATTTTGGCGGAAACTCCTATCGGCAGACCGAATCTTTTGATTTACAAACTCGATTTCGCTGAAAAAGGTTAGTCATAACGCCGATACCGATTTATAAGTCATCCTAAAACAGCCTCCTTGATGTAAGGATAAAATGTCAGCTTCTTTAAATGCTTCTTTATCTTCTCAAACACTTTCCCTGAAGGGCGAGGGGAGAGAGTTCCTTCCCCTCTGGGGGGGAAGGTTAGGATGGGGGCAAAATTCTCCTCCCCCTCTGGGGGAGGACTAAGGTGGGGGCAACCCTTTGACGGACAGCTCGTTAGAGAACCGAAACGATGGAATCGATTTGGGCACACCGCTTGTTCGCCCCTCGAACACTCCGTCGTCATCAATGTCGGAAGTTGTTCGTGAATGTGGACTTGATGCCCTC
>QNDP01000122.1 GCA_003645975.1 Candidatus Hydrothermota bacterium
GTTGCCAACCTGCTGATCGAGAACCTCCGTTTCAAGACCATAGAGGAGTTTCATAATGCTTTGAATCATGTGCTTCCACCTGACATCTATGTCCGCAAAATAGAGAGAGTTGACGATTCGTTCCATGCGAGATTTTCCGCCAAGTCGAAGGTCTATCGATATCGGATACTTCCTGAACGCCGTTCGCCGCTGCGCAGGAGATTCGTCTGGGAATATCCGTATAGCTTTGACAGGGCTTTACTTTTTGCCTTACCGCGCCATTTCGTCGGGGAACATGATTTCAAATTTCTCGCTGTGGCTGGTGAGGAGCGAACGACCGTGTGCCGTATTCTTCGAGCGGAATGGAAAATCGTAGATGACGAAGTTCATTTCGAGATCGAAGGAAACCGATTCCTTTACAAAATGGTGCGAGCGCTTGTGGGGCTAATGATGCGCATTGCGAGCGGACGAGAACCTTCTGACGCTATCAGATTGGCTCTGCTTGGCAAACAGAAGCCGAAGTTGTGGTTTGCTCCTCCTCATGGCCTGACTTTGGTCGAAGTGAGGTATTGAGCTTCATTCAAAATCTTTCAGAAAATTTGGCAAGATAAAGATGTGGTTTAACATTTTTGAATTGAAGAACTTAAGCCCATCGGGTTCTTTGCGGAAAGGAGTCTTTGAAAGTGGGCTGTCAGTTGCAATTGTGAAAGACCAGAATCCGCTCGGATAAGTCGGAACAGAGGCGGTGTAAAGTTTTACTTTTAGGAAAATCGATTTGAGCATAGAGTGAAACTTTTTCAAAAATTCAAAATGAAGGAATGGAGATTCGGATTGTGTAACTACAATCCCGTTTGGTCTCAAAATCCTCTTTATTTCGGAATAAAATTCCTTAGAGAAAAGAACTTCCGCAGATCCAACGGGATCGGTAGAATCGACTATGACTATATCGAAGCTACCATCATTACATTCTCGGACAAACTTAGCACCATCATAAAACAGAACATCGGCTCGTGGGTCATCAAAGGCCGATGCAATTGAAGGTAGATACTGTTTTGAGATCCTCACAACTTCTTCATCAAGTTCAACCATGATGCTTTTTTCAACTTCTTTGTATCTGAGGACTTCACGCAGTGCTCCTCCATCACCACCTCCAATTATGAGCACATGTCGAGGGGAGGGATGTAGCATCA
Source organism: Candidatus Hydrothermota bacterium (assembly GCA_003645975.1). Lineage (GTDB taxonomy): Bacteria > Hydrothermota > Hydrothermia > B15-G9 > B15-G9 > B15-G9. The sequence goes on from QNDP01000122.1 coordinate 1,170, forward strand.
TCGAGGGATGCACTAACATTTCGTGATAAATGAATTCGTCGCGTTCCGTTGTCATAACACAACCATCGAGCACGAGCATTCGTCCAAACTCTTCCGTCTCTAAGACCAAAATGTCTTGAAATTTACTCTTAAAATGTTCCAAAGTCCTTTTGACTCGGAAAGATAGGGCAAGTCCCCTTGTTTGATATTCCGTGAACCATAATTCTGGGGATTTCACCAGAGTGCCACTCCTGCGAATGCACAAGTTGGACCCTTTACGATTACAGAGACGGATCGAACTTCTATCGATTTGACTTTAGCACCACGAGCTCGAAGTGCCTCTTCCGCCATATCCCGCACAACTTTCTCCACTTCTTTTTTTGGCAGTTTAGCAGCGAATTCCATGATAACCCCGACAGAATCTTTCTCCGCGGGTATCCCGACAGCTACTGCAGCAGAAATAACTTCACCGTCTTTGTCGCTGGTTATGACACCATAAGCTATTGGTAGAAGTTGTCCTTTCGGTATGCCAATAAAGTCAACTTTACGGGCGCCGGGTGGGATGATGCTGGAGACTTTCAAAAGATTGTAATCACCCACGCCGGCCGCCCGCAGTGCACTGTCGAAGGCTGTCAAAAGCGTTTTGCCATGCCCCACGCCAGCGGTAACGAAATATCGCTCAAGCTTTCCATATAAAGGGATTTGCATCGGTGATGACCTTCCCCCTTGATTCGAACGATTTTTTTAAATAAAGCGGTAGGACAAAAAGGGAGCGGTGAAGTTCCGAATGATAGAAGACCAGTCCCGAGACTCCTCGCTCTTCGAGTCTCCTCTCAACATCCTCTGCAGTAAGAGCATCAGGAACATACCTCTTGCTCGCAATCGTGAATGCCCAGTCCATGTTGAACGAGAACATAAAAGCATGGTAGCCGCGCACCACAGGAAAGAGCTCTCTGAGAGTAGCTCCTATGTTTGCAAAGAATTGATGGTAAAAAATGTCGGCGCTGCCGGATTGGACAACGAGGAGCCCGTCATCGTTCAACCGCTTTTTGACCGCATCATAGAATTCTTTGGTGAATAAATACATCGAGGGTCCTTCCTCAAGCGGTTCGGTCAGGTCAGAGATAATCACATCGAACTTTTCATCGCTGTTGAAGATATACTCACGCGCGTCTCCTATCACCAATTCGGTTCTCGGATCTTCAAAAGCTCCCTGCGACCATTCCGGCATGTATTTGCGGCATAGTTCCACAAGCTCGCCATCTATGTCCACCATAACCGCACGTTTGACTGAGCTATGTTTTAAGACTTCGCGTAAGGTAGCCCCCTCACCTCCGCCGGCTATTAGCACATTTTGCGGATTCGGATGGGTTACCATCGCAGGATGGACAAGTGCTTCGTGATAAATGGCTTCATCAATAGCAGCAGACTGTATCTTGCCGTCGAGGAAGAGTGTTTTTCCGTAAATTCCGACATCCAGAATATCCACTGTCTGGAGTTCCGTTCTACCGTGATGGTAAATTTTGTTGACTTTGTAAAGGAATTGCAGCTCATCCGTGTATTTCTCGCTGAACCAGAATCCGTCCCGCATTGTTCCTAACCCACGAGCACCGTTTCCGGTAGCTCTATTTTTTCGTGAGAGAACCTCTCATCATGTTTTACAAAAGTCTCGATGTTCAGTTCCGGAAGCACACCGCGTTTTACCTCGAAGGTTACAATGTTGGAAGGCTTGAACATCTCGACGAGTATTTCGACTGCCCGCTCGGCATCGACATCTTCACTGCAATAAAAGAGATCGACAGCGGCAAATCCGTGTTCCGGCCAAGTGTGGATAGTAAAATGGGACTCCTCAATGATGACGGCTCCGGAGACTCCAAAAGGTTCAAATTGATGGAAATAAGATGCCACAACATGAGCGTTGGCTTCACGAGCTGCCCTTACAAGGGCGCGTCCGACATATTCCTTATTGGTCAATGTGGAAGGCTCACAGCCAAACATCTCTACAAGGACATGTGTCCCTAATGCTTTCCTCACCTCTCCTTACCTCCTTTTTATAGTTTTTGACCCATTCACCAATTATCGACAAATAGGAGTCCGACACATTCTCTATAACATCGGTCTCCATCGGCTGGCATAAATCACACCTCCAATTTTGAGTTTTTGTTTATCGACTAAATTACACAAAATTAAAGCGTTAAGTTTTCTATCCGATGTGTTCTGTAAATTCCGTAACTTAAATTGAGGGGCGAAAATTATATTTGTCTTGCTCCGCCGTGTCAATTATTGTGCTTGGACTCCAAGATGTTACAAAATCGAACAAAAGCTCAATTTTTCCGATTCCAGACAAAGTGTTAAAGATGCTTTGCTCACACTAATTCGTTCTTTACGAAGAATTTTGAATTATGTTGATTCGGCATGGTGGAGAACAAAAACGATGACAATCTCATAAAAGGCAAAAATTTGTAAGTGGAAAATTATGAGCTATCGCATTTTTGCGGCTTGACTTGAAACCCATTCGTGTCTATATTGGAATGCACTTTGACCAAAGATGGAGATTAGGTAGGTAGATTTTATCCCTATCTTTGAAAATGGTGTGTCGGTGATATGATCAGGCACAAAAAGGACAGGTCGTCAAACTTAAAAGGAGGTGTAATTATGAATAGCCGGTTTTACAAGCCGGTCATATATGGGTTAGTGCTGAGTTTCATAGTGGCTGTATCTTTGAAAGCGCAGCTCAAAGCCATCGGAAGCAAGGGTGAAATGTCAGCGGATAAAATAGACAATGTGGCTGCGGTGCAATCAGATGACAAGAGTGTCCCTCCTTACTTGAACTACCAAGGATTCATAGTTTCCACTGATGGAGATACCGTTGCAATTACAGACACGCTCCCAATGAGGTTCTCTATCTATGACTCATTAGTTGCAGGACACCGCCTTTGGGGACCCTCACTGGATACGGTAGCTGTCATAGGCGGATTCTTTAACGCCAGACTCGGTCCAATAGACCCCTCTATCTTCACTGGTCGAGAACTCTTCCTCGAGGTTGAAATAAACTACAACGGGACATGGTATAGGATGACGCCACGAAAACCCATTGGCACAGTCGGTTACGCTATGAGAGCACTTATCGGTGGCGGCTGGCACGAACAGAACACCAATTCATATACTTACAACTTCGTTGGAATAGGAACTAACATGCCTGCCTACAATTTGCATGTTGAGGGTGATGCCTACATAACGGGAGATATCCTTGTGGATCATGATATTACAGTCAATGGGATGGTCGATATCGGAGAGGATCTGGATGTCGCCAGAGACGCCTACATAGGGCAAACGCTCTATGTCAACAACATCGACCCCTTTGGTGGGGCTAACTCGATAGCATTTTCCGCTCCAATAAGCGTGCGACAGATATTTGTCGATTGGATTGATCCGCGGACACTGAACGAGGTCAATTTCTCGGCTCCTGTGCGTGTTGGTCAGATTTATGTCGATTGGATCGATCCGGACAGCTTGAATACGGTCAACTTCTCGGCCCCGATAAGAGTGGAGCAGGTCTATACCGACTGGATAGATCCGCTGAACGGCGACACGGTCTATTTCAGTGCCCCGATTTGGGCGCCGAACCTTGGTGAGGTGATGATACCGGAGACCATAAGGACAACACAGATTTTTGTTGATTGGATAGATCCTCGTAGTGGTGGTGTTGTGCAGTTCTCTGCTCCGATAAGGGTGCCAGGCTATGTGGAAACTGACACAGTATATGCATGGGCGGGTTATTTCGACAAGATAGATCCCAGAAGTTGGGACTATATCATGTTTTCCGCTCCAATATCTGTCGATCAGATATACACTAATGCGATTGATGCGATTACGGATACGGGGAAGATATATTTCTCAAGTCCTATCAGAGTCGATTCGATATTCTCACACCAGATCTATGTTGACTGGATAGACCCGCTGAGCGGCGATACGGTCTATTTCAGTGCCCCGATTTGGGCGCCGAACCTTGGCCAAGCCGAGATACCGGATACAATCATAGTGAGCCAGATTTATGTTAACTGGATTGATCCGAGAAATGACTCTTTGGTGAGGTTCTCTGCTCCAATTTTGGCCCACAAAGCCTATATCAACTACATCGATCCTTATGACTGGCCGTTTGTCGAGTTCTCTGCTCCGA
>QNDP01000123.1 GCA_003645975.1 Candidatus Hydrothermota bacterium
AAGGTATTCGTCGTGAAGTCAACAACCACCTCGTTCGCAACCGTATCGAAAACTTTTATCTCAAAATACCCGGTGAACTCATCAGAAGTTGTGTTGGAGACAACAAATCTCGATATGGAAGCCAAATCTATGAATCCGGCAGGAATTAGAGGAGTTATAGTAACCGATTGAGAAAGTAAAAACAAAGCAATTTTTAAATATCCTAACATTTTGATCACCTTCCTTTATATGAAAATTGATATTTCAAAATATAAACAAAGTTACCTTCAGAAATCAACAGTAGATTTGTGGTAGCCATTGTAAATGGCAGAGTATCAATGAGATATATTTTCTGCCTCCTTCGCAATCTCTTTGCGTAACTGATCATCCCTATCCTCACTTCGTCCCGTCGCCACTCGCTTATCAATCTTCGCTATCTTACTTAGGGCTCTCTATCTAACCTTAAATATCTCACAGCCTTATAAATCTCCCAGCCCTGAAAATTTTAACATAAAATTTCAATCACAAACAAAATTACCAATAGCCTCCGCTTTCTTGACTAAAATCATGTAGTTCCACGATAATAGACCGCCACAAATGATTGGAGAATGAGGAGGTAGATAAGATGCGTGTAAAGACGGGGTTTACGCGGCGGCAAAGACACAAAAAGATACGCAAAATGGCTCGCGGTTATTACGGCCAGAAACATTCCACTTTCCGCAAGGCGAACGAGGCCGTGATGCGTTCGCTCCAATACGCCTATCGGCATCGCAAAGAGCGCAAAAGGGACATGAGGAGCCTTTGGATCATCCGTATAAATGCGGCCGCACGCGAGGAGGGACTCAACTATTCAAAATTTATGCATGGCCTCAAGAGGGCCGGGGTCGAAATAAATCGAAAAATGTTGGCAGATATAGCGGTTACCGACAAAAACGCTTTCGCAAAGCTTGCCGAAATCGCTCGAAATGCCTTGACTGCTTCTCAGTAAGCTTGCCTTCCATTGAAAATTCGAGCCCCGGTGCCTCATTTCGAGACACTGGGGTTTTTTACTTATTTTGCACACAACCGGAGGACCCATCATGGATGATTTAAGAGCTAAAGTCGAAGAAATTCGCCGTGAATTCAAAAGTTTAATCGAGGAAGTTGGAGATCTCGATGCTCTGGAACGGATTAGGATCAGGTTCATCGGCAAAAAGGGAGAAGTAACCGAACTGTTCAAAGTGCTCAGAACGCTGCCCCCGGAGATGAAACGGGAAGCCGGTAAGCTCTTGAACCAGTTGAAGAACGAGGTCGAAACATCGATAGCAAGGAAAAAAGATGAACTTGAAAGGCTCGCACGCAGAGCAGCTTACGACCTTTCCCTGCCCGGTCGAAGACACCGTTTGGGACACAAACACCCACTGACCCTAATCGTCGAGGAACTCAACGAAATAGCCAAAGGCCTTGGATTCGAGATATTGACCGAAAGCCCTGAAATCGAATGGGATTACTACAATTTTGAGGCTCTGAATATCCCCGCACACCATCCAGCAAGAGACATGTGGTCAACACTTTTCATAACCGACAAGATGCTGCTGAGAACTCACACTTCACCGGTTCAGATCAGAGTGATGGAAAAACGGACACCGCCGTTGAAAGTCTTCTTCCCCGGACGCGTGTATCGACTTGACCCGTTCGATCAGACGCATGCACCGGCTTTCTATCAGGCGGAAGGCCTTTACATCAACCGCAATGTCTCGTTTGCGGAATTAAAAGGAACTCTTGAACTCTTTGTGAAAGAGCTTTTTGGCCCTTCGGCCAAGCTCAAATTTGTCCCATCATATTTCCCATTTACAGAGCCGTCAGCAGAAGTGGCGGTCTATTACAACGGAGAATGGCTGGAAATCTTGGGATGTGGCATGGTACATCCCAAAGTTTTTGAAGCCGTCGGTTATGACCCTGAGTTCTGGACAGGATATGCGTTCGGTCTCGGCCCTGATCGAATCGCCATGATCAAATACGGAATCGACGACATAAGGCTTTTCTATGAAAACGACCTGCGTTTCTTAAAGGAGTTCTAATCATGAAGGTACTCTATAACTGGCTGAAGGAATTGGTCGATTTCGATTATTTGCCCCATGAACTTGTCGATGTTTTCGAGTCGCTCGGAATAGAAGTCGAGGATTTCGAATATCTCGGCGAAGGTTTGGAAAGGAAATTGGTTGTCGCTGAAATCGTTGATGTCCAAGATCATCCACATTCACAAAAACTTAAAGTCCTCAAATTGTGGTGCGGTGGAGAGAAGACTGCTCAGGTGGTTGTGGGAGCACCGGGCATAAGGCCTAAAAGGAAAGTGGCATATTTGCTTCCGGGAGCTAAACTGCCAAACGGCATGGTTGTGGAGAAACGGATGATCAGAGGCGTTCTGTCGGAAGGGATGCTGGCGTCCGAAGAGGATCTCGGACTGGACGAGAAGTCGGAGACAGTAATTTTCCTTGACGATGTTCAAGGTGCTAAGACTGGCAAATCTGCCCTGCCGTTTCTCGGACTCGATGACTACCGCTATGACTTGAAGGTGACTCCGAACCGTTCCGATCTTCTTGGACTTGTGGGACTTGCCTATGACCTACGGGCGAAAAGCGGCGGAAAGCTCCACATCCCCAACTACTATGTGGTCGAACATGGCAATGTTGGCATTTTTCCGGTTCGAATCGAGGACTTCTCAGCTTGTCCGCGTTATACAGCGCGCATCATCCGCGACGTCAAGGTCAATCCTTCCCCCACTTGGCTGAAAAGGAGGCTTATGCTCATCGGCCAGCGCCCGATCAACAATGTCGTGGACATTACAAACTATGTCCTTTACTTCTGGGGACATCCTATACATGCCTTTGATTTAGACAAACTTGTCGGCGAAGAAATCGTCGTCAGGTTCGCAAAAGACGGAGAGAGGATCCTGACGCTGGATGGCGTTGAACGAGAACTTCATTCCGAGATACTCATAATCGCAGATGCCGAACGGCCTGTGGCCATCGCCGGCGTCATCGGTGGCGAGGAGACCGGTGTGACGGAATCGACAAGGAATGTCCTGATCGAGAGTGCATTTTTCGATCCGGCTGTCGTGCGCAAGGCGGTTACGTCCCTAAAAGTGTCAACCGAATCTTCTTACAGGTTTGAAAGGACAGCGGACATCAGTATGCCACCGATAGCGTCCAGTTACGCAGCCAAGTTGATCGCAGAGATAGCAGAAGGCAGGGTCGGACCGCTCAACGATGTCTATCGTGAACTTCCATCTCCAAAACAACTTGAGCTGAGAATGAGCTATCTGAAACGGCTGCTCGGCGTCGAACTGTCGCAGGACTATGTCGTCAAAATCTTTGAAAGACTTGGATTCGATGTTAGACCAATGGAAGGCAAGGTGCGCGTCCTTGTCCCGATGCGCAGGAGGGACATATCTCTCGAAGCCGATCTCGTCGAAGAGGTCGCAAGACTTTACGGATACGATCGGATAGAGGGCGAGATACCGAGCGGAGGCAGCTTTGTCGGGCGCAAGGAGCCAAGCAAGGTGGATTTCGCCCGTGAGGTCATGCTCAAAATTGGCTTTGACGAGGTCAAAGGAGTGGAATTCGTGTCGAAGCAGGAGGCCGAAGCCTTCACCGAGAGGCTCGAAGATGCCGTTAAAATCCTCAATCCGTTGAGTGAAAATTACGCCTATGTCAGGCCTTCGGTCATTCCGAGCCTCCTGTCGATAGCTTCGCTCAACCTTCGTCGGGGCAACCGTGAGATCAAAATCTTCGAGGTAGGCCGTAAGTTCAAATGGAGAGGCCCTGATGTCCTTCCGCTTGAGACTGATGTGGTAGCTGCGCTTGTTACCGGTATGTCCGAAAGGTCATGGATCGAGCCGGAAAGACAACTTGATTATTTCGAGCTTAAGGGCGCACTTGAGGCACTTGCCGGAGCTTTCGGTGTAAAGCTCACCGTAGAGCCGACGGATGGCGTCAAATTTCTCGACCCTTCGGGCATCGTGAAACTCGGTCCCACCACCATAGGAGTCATCGGTGAAGTCCCGAAAAACATCCTGAAAATCTATGACATCAAGGTTCCCGTCTTTGTGTTCGAGGTGGAACTCACAGAATTGAGCATTCCGGTTCGCAGATACAAGCCGCTCCCCAAGTTCCCACCGGTCAAACGCGACATCTCGGTGGTGATGGACGAGGATGTGCCTTTCAAGGTGCTTGAGGACGCAATTTACAGCGTAAAGCCTGCCCTGCTTGTCAACTTTAGAGTTATCGATGTCTATCATGGTGAGCCGCTTCCAAAGGGTAAAAAGAGCATCACTTTGACCTTGTTGTTCCAGCATCCTGAGCGCACGCTGACCGACCAAGAGGTCGATGAGATGTTCAATAATTTGGTTAACGCATTGATAAGCAAAGGATTTGGAATTAGAGGAATCACGGATGAAGGAACTGGATGAGCTCAGGGAAAATGTCCAAAAACTGCTTGAAAGTTACAACAAGTTGAAGCAGGAGAACATCGAATTGAAAAGACGTATCGATGCGTTGATCAAGGAGCGAGAGGCGTTGAAGTCCGGCTTGGCAAGGCTCAAGGAAAGGCTTGACAAAGCCCTTGAAAAATTAGAGTTGCTCGAATGAAGGGAGAATTTAGGAAAGTCAGAATAAAAATCGGGCATTCCTTTTACACAATTTCGACCGACCTTCCAGATGAAAAGCTGCAATGGCTGTCCGAATACATCTCGATGAAAGTCCGTGAATTTGAGGAGGAGACCGGGATCACCGATCCGGAGAAAGTCTTTTTCTTTGTGGCGCTGAATGTCGCTGAGGATGTCTATAACATTTTGGAACGCTATGAGATAGTTCGTGATGAAGTCCGCCAGATGAGTCAAAAAATCGCTGAGGCTCTGGCGGATACAGGACAATCGGGGCAGTCGGAACAGACGGATTCACAGGCGTCGTCCGAATCCGAAGGTCAGTAGCCTATGACCTTCGACTTTTGTCTTTGAAATCCATTGGGAGGCAAAGAGATGAAGGTAAGGATCACACCGATAGGAGCGGCCGGCACGGTAACCGGTTCGATGTATCTCTTTGAATACAAAGGTCATAAGTTTTTGATCGAGGCCGGCATGTTTCAGGGACATCTCGAACCATTGAATTACGAAGATTTTCCGTTTGATCCGAAGGAGATCGAATTCATCATCTTGTCCCATCCACACTTAGACCACATCGGACTGCTGCCGAAGCTCGTCCGTGAGGGGTTCAGCGGCGAGGTGATCGCAACGCCTGCGACAAGGGACATCGCTTCGATCATGCTCTTGGACGCCGCACACCTGCAAGAAGAGGACTGGAA
>QNDP01000124.1 GCA_003645975.1 Candidatus Hydrothermota bacterium
CCAATTCCTGAAGAATCAGGAGAAATTCAGGAGACTCGGCGCACGGATACCGAAAGGCGTCCTGCTTGTAGGACCACCCGGAACGGGCAAAACCCTTCTGGCAAGAGCTGTTGCGGGCGAAGCGGGCGTGCCCTTCATCTCGATCTCCGGTTCGGACTTCGTTGAACTGTTCGTCGGTGTCGGTGCCGCACGCGTTAGAGACCTGTTCGCACAGGCAAGGCGGAACAAGCCGTGCATAGTTTTCATCGACGAGCTTGATGCCGTAGGAAGACTGCGCGGCTTCGGAGTCGGAGGGCACGAGGAGCGTGAGCAGACGCTGAACCAGCTCCTTGTCGAAATGGACGGCTTCGATTCATCCGAAGGGATCATCGTTTTGGCAGCGACTAACCGACCGGATGTGCTTGATCCTGCGCTCCTTAGACCCGGACGGTTCGATAAAAGAATCGTGGTCGGACTGCCCGACCTGAAGGGACGAGAGGAGATCCTGAAGATACACCTGAAGCGGATAAAATAGGCTAAGGATGTGGATCCCAAGAAGATAGCAAGGAGCACATCCGGATTCTCAGGCGCAGACCTCGCCAACCTCGTCAACGAGGCCGCTCTGCTCGCAGCAAAAGAGGGACGCGATGCGGTTACCATGCGCGACTTCGAGGAGGCGCTGGACAAACTCGTGATGGGACTCGCACGAAAAAGCATCGTGATGAGCGAAGAGGACAAAAGGTTGACCGCATATCATGAGGCAGGCCATGCACTTGTGGCTAAACTCCTGCCTGACCCGGATCCCATCCACAAGGTTACGATAATACCGAGAGGGATGTCGCTCGGTTCGACCGCACAGATGCCGCTCGACGACCGCCTCCATTACACGAAAGATTATATCGAGCGCAAACTTGCCACGCTTATGGGCGGGCGCGCCGCCGAAAAGATAGCGCTCAACACCGAAAGCGTCGGCGCCGCCAACGACCTCGAACGCGCAAGTCAGATCGCTCGACGCATGGTAACCGAATGGGGCATGTCCGAAAGGTTGGGTCCTATCTCCTTCGGTCGATACGCAGAAATGACTGAAAATCCGTCCGCTTGGCCCACTCAGACCATGAGACCCTACTCCGAAGAGACCGCAAAGCTCATAGACGACGAGATCAGAAGGATCCTTCGCAAGGCTATGGAACGAGCCGAGCGGATCATCCGCGAAAATATGGATGTGCTGCATGAAATCGTGAACCGACTGCTTCAGAAGGAGACGATCACCGGAGACGAACTTGACCAGATCATCCGAGAGGTTAAAGGGATAGAACCTCCTGACATCACTGGACATACGAAGAAAGACAAGGTCGATGCGGGAGACTCCGATGACTTGGGAGATGAAGATGGAGACCGAACCGAATCAGCTTGAGGAGAAAGAGGAGCGAGTTCCGGCAGCCTTGTGCCATCTGGCGGCCTTCGCCGGTTTCTCCCTACTGTTTGTCGGCCACATTCTCGGACCTCTGGTCGTCTGGCTGCTCAAACGGGATACATCGGTTTTCATCGATGAACACGGCAAGGAATCCCTGAACTTTCAGCTTTCTATCACACTGTATTCCATTGTCGCTCTGTTGCTTGTCGTGTTTTTTCATCGGTTTCGTCCTGATCTTGGGACTTCTGATCCTCGATGCGGTCATGGTGGTGGTCGCTGCGGTTCACGCCGGCGATGGGTTGAGCTACCGTTACCCATTCACCATCAGATTCATCAAATGAGGGATATGTCAAAGCCTTCGGAACAATCGATAAAACTCGGATTTCCTAAGAATTGATCTTTCAATGTCAAAATCGATGCTTTAAGTTTTAGCATCAATGAAAACACATCTTTCAAAAAATTGGAGGGGATAACATGAAGTTGGCGAAGCTTAAGGTGTTGACACTCTTGATGTTCCTAACTTTTGGACTTTATGCGGACGGGATCATCATTCCCGATCCTGTTCCACATCCTCCGATTCCCGGTCCCCATTACCTGAACATCAATTATCACAAAGTTAGGATAGACATAGAGGACAATGTGGCTCAAGTTGTTGTTGACCAAGAGTTTGAAAACCCATACAGCTTCCGTATCGAGGGCACTTATATCTTCCCGTTGCCAGAGGACGCCACGATTTCCAGCTTCTCGCTCGTTATGGATGGCAAGGAGATAAAAGGCGAAGTCCTTGAAAGGGACAAAGCCCGTCAGATTTACCAAGAGCTGCTTCGTAAGAGCATGGATCCCGCTTTGCTTGAGTATTACGACAAAAACATGTTCAGAGCTCGGATCTTCCCGCTTAATCCGCACAAGACCAGCGAAGTCAAACTGAGTTACGAGCACATCGTGCCGCTGAGCGGCGATTTCTACAAATTCGTCTATCCCTTGAAAATCGATGCGCTTACACTCGAACCGATGGGTGAAATCGAGATAGAAGTGCATGTCAAAACGCAGAACCCGTTGAAAACCATATTCTCGCCGACCCATGAGGTCGAGGTCGAGCGAATCGACGAATACAATGCTGTGGTCAAGTTCAAAGCCGACGCCTACCGTCCAACCGCCGATTTCGAGCTTTTCTATTCTGCATCGCCGAAGGAATTCGACATCAGGTTGTTATCGCACAAACTGCCGAACAAAGACGGCTTTTTCATGCTCACGGTCTCGCCCGGCTACCTGCCCAAAGGCCTCAAACCCATATCGAAGGATATCGTTTTTGTGTTGGATGTGTCCGGAAGCATGTCAGGAGACAAGATTGAACAGGCCAAAGAGGGACTCCTCTACATCCTCAACCATCTCGATTCCAAAGACAATTTCAACATCATAGCCTTCTCAAACGATGTCGAACTGCTCTTTGAGCATCTCGTTCCGGCCAGCAAGCTTAACATCCAGACGGCTAAGAAATTCGTCGAAGACCTTGAGGCCAATGGCGGCACGAACATCATCGACGCTCTGGATGAGGCAATAGAGCAGCTTCCAATGCGCTCGTCCCGCCCGAAATACATCGTTTTCCTGACCGACGGCCAACCGACCATCAAAGAGACGAACGATGAGCGCATCATCGAGCACATCCAACGCAAACTGGGCGATGAACGGATGTTCATCTTCGGCGTCGGCTACGATGTGAACACCTACCTTTTGGACAAACTGGCGGAGATCAGCTTGGGCACAGTCGATTATGTGCAGCCGGGCGCCGACTTGGAAGTGGTTTTGTCCGGATTTTACAACAAGATAGCCTATCCTGCCCTTGTCGAGCCGCAACTGAGGATAAAAGGCGTCAGGGTCTATGCGGTCTATCCCGAACACATGCCCGACCTGTTTTACGGCTCGCAGGTGGTCATCGTCGGCCGATACAAACATCCGGGCGGTGAAGCGACCATCGTCGTGCGCGGCAAGCGCAACGATAGCTCTTTGGTCTTCACCAAATCGGTCGAACTGCCGAGAATCCAACGAGGTTATGATTTCATTCCGAGAATCTGGGCCAGAAGGCGCGTGGCCGAACTGCTTGCCGAGATAAAACTTCACGGTGAACGCAAAGAACTTGTCGATGAAATCGTCGATCTCGGCACAACTTACGGCATCGTAACGCCCTACACATCGTTCCTTGTTACTGAACAGGTGGAGGAGCTTGCCTATGAGGGAATGTCTCGACCGCAAGGCGGAAAATTCGGACTGCCAACTTTGGGCGTTCCGCCTCCGGCCGCTGCTCCTGCTCCAACTCAAAAGGTTGGACGCCAAGCTTTTGCGTATTCACAAAGGGTCTCCAAACTCAAGCAGCAGGTTACCGCAATGGAGGAACCTCAATATGAGGTCGCTATGAAGGTCAAAGTCGTCGGGGATAAGACATTCGAGCTTAGAGATTCAATCTGGGTTGATCTGGATTACGATTCCACTGCTTGCAAGAAAACGGTCGAAATCAAGTTCGGGAGCACCAAGTATTTCAAGCTTCTGAACGAAAAGCCAAAGCTGGCAAAATACTTATCCGTCGGCAAATATGTGATCGTGGTTTACAAAGGTGTGTGCTACAAAATCACAGAATGACTATGGGCTTCAAAGTGTTAGACCACACAGCAGACTTTGGAATTAGGGTATGGGCAGACACGAAAAGCGGCCTTTTCGAGGAGGCCGCAAGGGCATTGTTCACCGAGATGTTGCGGGACATCAATGCGATTGAACCCAAACAAGTCGTCGAATTCGAGCTTGAAGGCGAAACCGATGAGGACCTCATGGTCGCTTGGCTCTCGGAACTGCTTTTCTACCTCGATGTCGATGGGCTGGCGTTCTCCAAATTTGAGGTTAAACTCGACGATGGCAAGCTGAAAGCGAGGGCCTGGGGTGATAAGGTCGAGTTGTCAAAAGAGTTACGGAAAGGGGTCAAAGCGGTTACCTACCATGAGATGAAGATCGAAAATGTCGATGGTAAGTGGCAGACCGACATAATCTTCGACACATAAGTCCGATGAAAATTTTGGTGTCCAAAGAGTTCAAATTTGATGCCGCTCACAATCTCACCCGTTACAAAGGCAAATGTGAACGGTTACACGGACACACCTATCGGCTCAGGGTTACGGTCGAAGGCACACTGAACGATGAGGACATGGTGATCGATTTCGGCGAGCTGAAGCAGATCGTTCAAGAAAAAATCATCAACCTGTTGGATCACAGCTACCTGAACGATATGTTCGACAATCCTACGACCGAGCGCGTGGCGCTCTGGATCTGGAATCAGCTTCAGGATGCCCTAAACGGACCAAATTACAAGCTCAAAGAAGTCATTCTGTGGGAGACGGAGACGAGTTTCGTGCGGGTTACGGATTGAACTGAGCGCCCTTGCGGCTTACGGGCGGCCGCCCATTGTCAGCGCAAGCACCGCTTTCGCCGTGTGTAACCTGTTCTCCGCTTCGTCGTAGATGATCGAGTTCGGACTGTCTAACACGGCATCGACGACTTCCTTGTTCCTGTCCGCCGGAAGTGCGTGCATGACCTTAGCATCGGGTTTTGCGAGTTTGAACCGTTCTTCGGTCAAAATCCAATCCTTGTGCTTTTCGAGATTCGCTTTCATCTCCGCCTTCACTTCATCGGAATCGTCGTAATCCTCGAAGTAAGCGAAGCCGCCCCAGTTTTTGGGGATGACTATGTCTGCATCGCGCACGGCCTCATCCATATCGCCGACGAATTCAAGCTTTCCGCCGTTGGCTTCGGCGTTCTTTTTGGCCTTCTCGACAATCTCCTTTTGCAGCGGGAACTCTTCGGGATGAGCCACCACCACA
>QNDP01000125.1 GCA_003645975.1 Candidatus Hydrothermota bacterium
AACGGATTGAACTTGATAGTGGGGGAGCGGGCTGATCCGGAAAGAATTGGAAAGTTAGACAAGAAGGCTGAAGTGATCGCCGTCTTCCATTTGGAAAACAAACACATCCTTTGGCTCAGGGAGATGGGCTTCGATGTGGATGACTCGACGCTCATCATAAGGAGAGTCATAAGAAAGTCAGGGTCAAAAAGTTATGTTAACGGCGTCCCTGTAACCCAAAGTCAACTGCGGAAAATAACACGAAAATTGCTCGACATTCACGGACAGCACACCCACCAGATGCTTCTGGACGAATCCACTCACATCGATTTCCTCGACAAATTCGGCGGGTTGGTCTCAGAAGCTCAAAAAGTCGCACAGCTTTTCAGAGAATGGAAATCCGCCGAAGCCGAACTGAACGAGGAAAGGCGGAGAATCGAAGAGCTTAAAAAGATGAGGGATTTTCTTGAGTATCAATACAAGGAACTTGCGAGCGCCGAGTTGAAAGAGGGCGAAGATGAGGATTTGGAGAGGCGAATCGCCGTATTGTCCAACATAGAGCGACTGAAAGAAGGTTTATTGGCTTCGCTGTCAATGCTTTATGAGGATGAGAACTCGGCTCATTCGCTGGTGAGCCGCTCAAAGAACATCCTCGACGAACTCGCAAGGTTTGACCCGAAAATCGAGGAGATCGCCGACAAATTGGACGAACTCGAGACCGAACTGTCGGACATAGGCACATCTCTGGCATCGATAATGGAATCGCTCGTCTATGACCCCAACGAACTGAACGAATTGAACGCCAGACTCGCCATGTTGAACCGCCTTAAAAGCAAATATCACAAGGACATAAAAGGGCTCATCGATCTCAAAAACGAATTGAAAGAAAAGCTCCAGTCCTTAGAGCTCGGGGACATCAAGATCAAAGAGCTTGAGCAGAAGGTCGCTTTGGCTGAAAAGAAGTTCATGGATGCGGCAGAAGAGCTTTCACAAAAAAGGAGAGCGGCAGCCGATAAATTTGAAAAACGAGTGGAAAAAGAACTCTCGGAGCTTGGGATGGGCGACGCAAAGTTCACAGTCGAATTCCAAAGGGCGGAACCTTCGGAAAAAGGCATCGATCAGGTGAGATTCTCCATGTTAAAACCTTCAGAACATGGAATCGACAGGATCCGATTCATGATTGCGACCATTCCGGGCCAAGAGCCTCGACCTCTGACGAAGATAGTTTCGGGTGGTGAACTTTCGCGCATCATGTTGGCCCTAAAGGTGGTTCTCGCGGAGGTCGATGAGGTCGAAACGCTGGTTTTCGACGAGATCGATGTCGGGATCGGCGGACGCATAGCTGAAGCCGTTGGTCGCAAAATGCATCAGGTGGCGAAAACGAGGCAGGTGATTGCAGTTACGCATCTCCCGCAAATCGCCGCATTCGCTGACCGACATTTCAAAGTCGAAAGGTCAACGCTCGACGGCGTTACAAAGGCACAGATAGAACAACTTGACGAACAAAAGAGGGTTTTGGAACTGGCGAGGATGATCGCAGGCGACAGAATTTCAGAAACTTCCATTAAACAAGCAGAAGAGCTTATCATGAGTTCCCGCTACAGGGATGTAACTTCTCGGGGAGGTTGAAATAGGATGCCTTTGTCCACAACGAAGGAAAAGCCAAAAGTAAAGACAAAATTGTCGGGTAAAAAATGGCTCACCTACTCAATAAGTGTTTGGGATGACATAAAAAGGAACTCTGAGGAGCGAAAGCTCAAACATCCGGCTATGTTCCCTTTGATGTTGGTGGACAGACTGTTGGACTGTTACTACTGGGGCGACAAAGGCGTGGTTTTAGACCCATTTTTAGGTTCGGGCACCACTTTGATCTCGGCCCTCGGACGAGGCCTTTCAGGTGTCGGATTTGAAATCGTCAAAGAATTCGCTGTCCTATCCTACAAAAGGCTTTGGTTCTACTCAAATAGCGATTTGTTCGCAACACCGCAAAAGAGGAAGCTTGAAATTGACATCCTCAAAAGACCTCAAAAACTTAGATTTCGAGACGATATCCAGAAGTTTTTCATAATCCAAAACGATGTCAGGCGCATTTTGGAATTTTTAGAGCCGGAATCCATCGACATCATGATAACTTCTCCGCCCTATTGGAACATCCATCGGCGCAAAAGGAGCGCCGATAACAAACGAGCCAGACCATACTCGGACTTGGACACCGATTTAGGGAACATTCCAAGCTATGAGGCGTTCCTGAACGAATTAAAGGGCATATTTTCAAAAATCAATGTTGTCATGAAAGCAGGGAGCTATTCGATAGTCGATGTCATGGATCTGCGCGTGTTTTCGGAATTCATCCCGTTCCACATCGATGTAATTCGGATAATGCAGGATGTCGGTTTCAGTTTGGAGGACATCATCATTTGGAACAGAGTAAATGATTATAACAACTTGAGGCCTTTGGGTTACCCCTACAAGTTCATCGTGAACAAGGTGCACGAATATGTGTTGATTTTTAGGAAAAAAGGCTAAGAGGAGAGATAACATGTTAGATTACCTTGATTATGATGTGGCTTATTTTCTCGGAATGATTATAGCTAGGGGAAAAATTATCCAAAATTCTACGACTTACAGAATAAATATTGAATTTCCTTTCACTAAACCTGCGATGGGTGGTTTTTCGCAATTTCACGAGTTTATATCAAGTATAGCCACTAAGATCTTGCCCAGAGCCAAGAATCTGTTAGGTAAAGAGGTGGACATTTATGCCTCTGAAAGTTCTAAAACTGTCTCAATGGTCATAAACCTACCGATCCACAACATTGCATCCAGAAATTTCAAATTATTGTTAAAAAACAAAACATCCTATCGCGAATTTAGGGTTCCGGACGTTATAAAGAACGCCTCAGACACACAAATAGTCAAAGAATTCATGAGAGGATTCGCAGATGTCGCTGGAAATATCCGCCGATCAAATCGCTATATTCAAGGACGCCACAGAGTTTTCCTTGATGTCTTATTTCCTAATTGGCGATTACCGGTGGAACTCTGTTTCTTATTACAAAATAAGTTGGATGTCCCTGTCCATTCCATCTTATGGTCTCATCCAAACTTAAGAGGGGGCAAGGCATTGCCAAGAGAACACCAAATTAGAATTTATGCCTCTGACTTTTTGAAAATCGGGTTTTACATAGATTTTAAGCAAAAACTTCTGGAATTGCTTGTAGCTGAAGATGAGACCTATGGGAGAGTATCGCCAACGTCCAAATGCAAGGGATTAAAAAGGTATCGCAGAAAACCAAGGGTCTCCGAAGAGAAAAACGAAATTCTGCCAAAGGCTGTAAGAACCCACTTTGACGCCTTTTGGGAAATCTGTGCAATCATGGGATGTCCCTATGCTAAACCATATTTAGAAGAGAAAAGGAGAGAGCTATTTGAAGGAGACGATTGAAGATGCGTGAAGTTCAACTATACCCAGATGTTGCAATGTGGCTTAAGGAATTTCTAAAACAGCGCCACAAATATGGACTTAAGCTATTAGAAGTCGAAGATACACACAGTGTTACCGTAGCAGAATTTCTAAGAAAACACAAGGCACTGAAATATTTTCCAGACGGTGAAAGTTTTGAAATCTATGTGGATATTTCCGGCATAGCCGTGCAAAAATTTCGAGATAAAGAGAAAGCAAGCTTGGCGATTATCGAAGTCAAAACCAACCCAATCAACTTGCTAAGCTTTGCTCAAATATTGGGATATGCACGCGTAGTAAGGCCGACTTATGCTTTTATCATATCTCCTAAAGGTTGGGGGCGAGCCTTGCATAGACTTGTCGTTGTGCACAAAAGGAACGATGTTCTTCAATTTGCTCCAAACAGGCATATCGTTGTTGCTCTCTGGGACACAAAGGGAAGACAAATACGACTCGGCGACATCTTGGCAAACCTCGCCCTCTGAACCTTTAAAATGAACTCCAAACTTTCCGAAAAAGGATCCGGTCATGAACGCACCAACTGTCAGAATCGGAATAATCCAAGATAAGCCAAAAGTTACTTTTAGGTCTTTGGGCGGAGACGCACTTTTAAAAAGTGTGCACGGCGACATCCAATTCCAGATAGCCGAAGGAAAGACCATAGAAGTCCAAGCCAACGAAAGCCCTCTGCCCGGCCGCTGGCTCGTGTTCGCATCGGAATCCAAAAATCGGAGCGAAACTGAATTGATTGTGGAAAAACTTAAACGAAGGTGGCCAAACAAACCCGTCGGTTTTGTCCAAGTCGGCAGGGTGATCAGACCTCCAGACGCCACAAAAGTCATTTCGGACAATCGAGCTTATTGGGTCTATGTCGAGGCAAACTCGGAACTTGAGGCACAGGACATCGCCTCGAAACTCGAATCGGAAGGCTGGTTCCCCTGGGTGAGATTTGAACGGATGTGGCGCTCTCGAGGCGCTCTGACCGTCAAAACTTCTGACATGGAAGTCGATATAATCGAGGGATTTAGGGTTATTCCCAGTGAAAAAAACGGCCTGATCGAAATAGACGGTGTGATCGTCGGCATCGGTTTTCATTGGCAACACGAGGAGCCGCAAAGCTTCAGAGGCATCATGGAATTCGTGGTCGGCAAACTCGGCGGCGTAACCGTCATCAACGAACTTACGATAGACGAGTATCTTTTCAGCGTTAACTCGTCCGAGATGGTGAACGCCATGCACATCGAACTGCTCAAAGCCCAAACCGTCATCGCACGCAGCACCGTTTTGGCGACAATCGGACGCCATCACTACGATGACCCGTTCGACCTCTGCGCCGACGATCATTGTCAGGTCTATCGTGGCACTTCGCGCGAGATCGAAAAATCGATCGATGCGGTCGTCGGAACCGACGGAGAGGTGTTGACATTTAACGGAGAGGTGTGCGACACACGATACGCAAAGGTCTGCGGAGGTATCACAGAATCGTTCAAGTCCGTCTGGGGGATCAGGGATGTGCCTTACCTCGTCCCGGTCGTCGATGCACCAGCCGACGAAGATGTGGTCTTTCCAGCGGATACCGAAGAGCGTGCAAGAAAGTTCATCGATTCAAGGCCCAAAGCCTTCTGCAACCTCGATTCCGCCGATGTCCCGTTTTACCTCCGCTACGCCCGCAAGTATTTCAGGTGGAAAGTCGAATATTCGAGGGAGGAGCTTGAGGAGATAATCAAAATGAAGACCGGGATCGATTTCGGTAAGCTCAAAGACAT
>QNDP01000126.1 GCA_003645975.1 Candidatus Hydrothermota bacterium
CATCATGTCGCCGTGAACCAGGCTGTAAAACGGTCGGGCGTTCGCCGTGAACCTCAGATGCACATGTCCACGATGCAGAAGTCGATAATTGCCCCATGAGACTATATCGTCCATGCTTCCTGTGCCGCTCAGCGTCAGATTGGAGTCGATCACCAAAGAATCGAAATAGACGATCGTTCGTCCACCAGAGCTTATTGATGTCAAACCGTTTTCGCCCGACGGGGGCTCAACATAGCCGGCCACCTTTCCGCCTACAACTTTGCATCGATTGATTGAGATGTAACTGCTGTCAAGATGGAAATAAAAGTCGTATGGTGCGATCGTTCTGAATTCCAAAGGCGCCGCCAACTTAAGTTCTACCGTAAGGCCTGTGTCCGCAAGGACTGCGTTTGAAAACGAATAGACGCCATAAAGATAGCCTATGTTTGAATTCAAAAGTTCAGGCCTCGCTATGGTCTGACCCGACGAAAAGACAACTCCGCGCCAACCGAAAAGGATACCGGGAATCAATGGGGTTACATTGGGAATACGGTATCGTCCGGGAAGCGGTGTCATTCCGTGAGGAGGCGTTATTCCGCCGGGAATCGGATGGTGTGCTTCGCCTCCTGAGCCGCCGCCTCCACCGCTTGAACCGCCCCCGCCTGTCGTGGCCGAAGGCAGCAATGTGTTAATCGTGATGTCTCCTGTGGGCTGGAAATAGATGTCCAAATCGGCCATACGGAACGGCGGCAAGCCTGTCGAGGAGACCACAGCGTAAATTCCGCCGTTTGTATCGATTTTTGTCGTTATAGAACCCAACATCCATGGGTTTGAACTTCCGGTGTCGTAAAGACATGGATGCGTTAAGTAAAGCGTCGCCTGTGCGGAATCAGGCCAGAGCTTCAGCTCCGTTATGTGGAGTCGAAAACCTGCAACCGTGATCTCAATCGGAGAACTAAAGGATTGAACAATCTGACCGTTGCTGATGAACGCCGTGTCGCCGGATGTGCTGTCGGCCGAGAGGTTCGAGAAGCTCAGATGGAATGTTACACGCGAACCCGTCGCTTCGTCGTGGAAAAATGATTGCCCTTCGCCAGATAAAGCCGAAAGCACGGCGTCAGGTGAGTAGGAATCAACATGGATGATAAAACCGCCCATGACAAGGGTTCTGGGTAGGGAAGGGACACCGGGCGCCCTATATCCGAAGAAAAAGCCCCACACTTCGCTCATTCCGTTGTTTTCACCTATCGGATTTCCTTCGCTATCGACCGATTGAACCGCCCAGATATAGGCATGTCCCCGCTCGAAGACCGTTGTTCGTCTCGGAATGTAGGTCGTTGTCGGAACAGTTTCGTCGATGATCGGAGTCCTTTTCATGGCTCTGACCACATCGTCCCCGCGCATGAACTCCCAGACACGGATCCGATAGTTCACCATGACGGACGGCGGAACAACGATGGGACTCCACCTGAAGATGACAGAACCTAAGAAAAGCGTGTCCCCGTTGCGCGGTGCGAGCAATCTCGGCGGCGAGGGCGCAACTATCAGGAAATCAGCACATCTTGTCGCTTCGACCGTTTTGCCGACGACGACATCGACGCAGAGCGTATAACTCCCAGCAGGCAATCGGCCGGTTCGCATCACCCTCTGCGCCAAAGGCTCCGGATACTCAACAGTTGACCAATCGACGAGGTCTGTGTTGTTTATCCTGACAGTTTGAAACGGCCTAAGAGTGATTGTGCGGCTGAAACCTGTGAGAACCTGACCAAGAGACTCATGTCTTAACCTTGCTTTGAGTCTGAAAGTTACGGGACGCGTTCCTGTGTAAGTTACAGAAAGATTGACGATGTTCGGTGTGCGTCTCCAATCCTCTATGAACTGTGATGGTCTGGGATTCACGAACAGGTTCATCTGCCAAGAGTGTTGTGCGAACAGGCCAAAAACAGCCGTTAAGGACAAAATGACTATTTTCAACGGCTTACCCATAACTCTTTCCCCCTAAAAGTTTGGGATTCGACCGTTATGGTCGATCCAAACCCATTCCAAGTTGTCGGTTGAACCTTTTGTTTTGTAAAAGGCAGCATCGCAACCTCATACCCTCCAACTTTTATCTCTCTATTGCCATCGAATTTTGCAAATTCGAGTCCAACTGATTGTGGGATATTGCTTGCAAGTGTGATTCCGTAGCCATTTTTGTCAAAAGCGAGCTCGATCGGTGCACCGAGACTTGAACCCATGCCTCTGATCCTTACCGTGTGGACTTCGTTGTTCACAAGGGCAATGTGCATGTCGATGTCGCACACCAGATAATCCGACTTGGGCTCGATCTGGACGAGCTGTTCGTTCCTGCCGAAATCATCCAACCTGACGGTGATCGGAGTTGAAGGGCTATAAGCCTTTACTGTTACGAGTTTTCTGAGGTAGCCGACGGTTATCTTAGGAGCTAACCCCTTCGGTTCTATCTCGAATTTGAAGCTGTGTCCATATCCGCCTTTGATTATGTAAAGTTCTGAACCTGTGGAACTCTCGCCGTTTATCGGCGTCCACCTAAAGATGACCACGCTGTCGTTTTTGGCAAAGAGCGAACCGTCATCCGCACGGTATTCCAAACCGCTGGTCTCATCTTTGATCGATACGACATGGCCTTCGTTGATAACAACCTGACCAACAGCCTCTGCAATCTCGGAAATCAGGAGCGGATTGGTCTCCGGAAGGTATAAAAAGCGCGCTGGCACTGTGTAAATGAATCCAGCCCAGTGTTTTCCATCTGGCCAGTCGTAACTCCATGTGTTGGAACTGGAATAGACCTCGATGTAGTTTTGGCCTGTGTTGTAAAAATTCGGCGCATGCCAATAAGGCCATGTGGGGTCATAGACATAGATCCTTTTAGTCGAACCGTGATCCTCGACTCTATAAGGCAGAATAGCGTGCATCCCTCCCAGTTCGGTCAAGCTGTCTGGATCGCCAAGTATTTCGCTGATCATGATTACGGGTATTTCGCCGGATGATAGGTAGTAATCCACGCGGTTGTAGGTGGCCATCGGATCTTTGATACGACCCTGCGATACGCCCTCGACGATCACGCGCAAGACCGGAGGCGAGAACTGACGGCACCACAAGACCAAGATGGCCTTTTTCATCACTGGCCATATCTCGATAAGCGTATCCCTGCCGGGATTCGTGTCTCTTGGTGAATATGCCACCAGAGGCCTGCAAATGCCCATAAAGCCGTGTTCCTGATAAACAATGCCAGCAAGTGCACTCATTCCGAAACATACACCATCGTCAGAATAATCGTTCAGGAGCGAGAAGAGGGCTTCATCAAAAGGGTTGCCTCTTACAACGCCCAGATATGCCTCCTCAAAGATTTCCCATGGTATAGAGTCGCCGTAATTCCTGACAGGTAGTCCGTTTATTCGGGGGAAAGTCTCCTGCGAATATCCTGAGAATATCCCAAACACCATGCTGATAATTAACATCTTATAAATCGTTTCCATCAAGGTTCACCTCCTTGACGATTTTGAAGCATAACTTTGAAAGGAAAGAATATCAACAGTTTCGCCCATTCATTTTGCTCTTTGAAAAGGTTCACTTGATTCTCTCCTTAAGTTTTTCTGGAGCAATATGCTGAAGCTTCAGCACAGCTCCAATTTTGGGATTTTGTCGGACATGGACTCTCGCCAAAGGCGGCGGGGACTGTGGTGAGGCAACTACTGCCAAAAGGAAGGGGGACTATTGCCAGCAACAGAGTCCAGTGAGTTAAAACCGACATCTCATTGATTTTGTTCACTTTAATCACCTCACTAAAATCTTCTGCGAGCCAATTTTAACCCACTCGTCCCTCAAAGTCGAGGACATCGGCCAACCTGTGCTGAAATTCATGTCGATCACATCGCTTTGGACGGACTCGCTGACACGCTTTAGAATTCACCGCCACCTTTTGTTCCAAAATGGAGTAAGAGCATGGATTTGAGTCGAATAGAGAAGATAGAGATCCCTTTTGAGCAACTCCTCCCAGATGAGTGTTATCTCGTTGGCGGAACTATCCGTGACGCTTTGCTTGGCTTCGATCCGATCGATTTTGACATCGTGGTCCCAAAAGATGCCATCGGATTGGCTCTCAGGATAAGGAGAGAGATTGAGGATTCGAGATTGGTGATCCTGTCTAAGGAGGACGATGAGGTGCGGCTCGTCTTTTCCACAGGTGAATGGCTTGACATAACGAGTTTCCGCGCAGAGACCATCGAGGAAGACCTAAAACTCAGGGATTTCACCATAAACTCGCTGGCCGTCCCGATAAGGGATCGGTCAAAGCTGTTGGACCCGACGGGCGGCCTGATCGACCTGCAAAAAAGGCTTCTGAGAGCCTATTCTCCTCGAAATCTCGAAAGCGATCCCTTGCGCATCCTCCGAGCTTTCCGTTTCGTGTCAACTATCGAATTTGACATTGAGGACGAGACATTTAAGTGGATCAAGGAGCGTGCCGATTCTGTCATGAAAGCAGCGCCTGAACGCATAAGATACGAACTTTTCAGACTTTTCAACGGAGAGGCCGTCTCCAAAGCCGTCAGGTTGATGGCACAGTCGGGTGTCCTGTTCGCCCTCTTCCCGCCGCTCAAGGAACAGCTTGATCTGAAGCAACGGTATATCGTCGAACAGAATGTATTTGAGCACACCATGCTTGTCATCGAATTTCTTGAGAAACTGATCAAAGAAGTGATTGAACTTAGAGGCGTTATGGGCAAATACCACCATCGACTTTTTCCCTATTTGGCAGACCGAAGGTTCAGGTTTGCGTTCTATCTCGGCGCACTCCTGCACGATGTCGCCAAGCCGAGAACGATCTTTTACGACGAGGAGGGTCGGACGCATTTTCATGGACACGACAAACTCGGCGCACAGATAGCCGCTGAGCTTGCCGAAAGGTTACGGCTCTCAAACTACGAGAAAGACATCGTTACACTCATGGTCGCTGCGCACATGCATCCGCATCTCTTGGCCAGAGAAAAAGATGTTACCATGCGCGCTTTGAACCGCTATCTCAGGCGAACCGGAGACCTCGCCTTCCCGCTCATCCTTTTCACCGTTGCCGATGCGCTTGCAACGCCTCCGATCGGAAAAGGCGCAGAGGGACAGCTCAGACTTGCAGAGAAGCTCGAAAAGTTGCTCAGAGAGAAAGAGAAAAAGCCTAAGAAAAGGCTTGTTACCGGCCAC
>QNDP01000127.1 GCA_003645975.1 Candidatus Hydrothermota bacterium
AGGGCCTATTCCGACAACGACATCGTTCTCAAGGATGGCTCGAAGATATTCTTCCTGATTTTTGGTCTTGGGGACGATTTTCTTTTTTGGTGTAAGGATGACGAGCTTGTTTCCATCACCGGACGGAAATGCCTGCTCTCCCTGCACAGCGGTTATGGCCTCAAGCACATCGAATTCCTCGATGTATCCTGCACGTCTGAGCTTCTCTTTGAGAATGATGACGACCTTTTCGATAGCCCTGAGTGTTTCCGGACTCCCGAATGCATGGAGCTCATCGCCCCTGACCACGACTCTGGAATCGTTGAAATGTTCTCTTAAGAGACGAAGATTTGCGTCTCTTACACCAACAAATCTCGGAATATCAACTCCTTTGAGGGATATGCGCTTTTGACTCACCGTTTTTATCACCCCTTTTGATGTTTTTTATCACAAAAATTTTAAAAGCTCCCAGCTTTGAACAAAAAGCCAAAGCCGGGAGCCGTCTCATCCCGATAGTTTTTAAGTTCTTAAGGTTTAATCTCTTGGAATGGTCAGAACCTGTCCCGGATAGATGAGATCCGGATCCTTGATTTTGTCCTTGTTCGCTTTGTAAATTCTCGGCCACTGAAGCGGATCGTTGTAAATCCAATAGAATCCTGCGATCTTCCATAGACAATCACCCGGTATAACCTCAATCTCTTTGACGATACCGTGCGGTATTTTCAAGACCCAACCCGGATAGATCAGGTTGGGGTTCTTAATCTTGTCTCTATTAGCCCGGTAAATACGAGGCCATGCCTTCGCATTGTTGTAGATGTAGCGCATCGCCGCAATCTTGGCCAAATAGTCGCCCGGCTGAACCTCATATTCCGAAGGATACTTGGCTATCTCTGCTTTCAACGAATTTATCTCTTCCTTAAGTTGATTGATCTGCGTGTCGAGCACCTGCACCTCGTTCCTCAAACTTTCGAGTGTGCTTTGAAGCGACTGAATTTCCGAGTTCAAAGCCTCTGTCTTCGACTTGTAATCTTGAATTTGTGCAAGGGCTTCTTCCGGTGTAAGCCCTGCATTTTCAGCCATAAGGCTTCCAGCTACCAAAACGATCAAACCCAAAGCCAAAACCAATCTCTTCATGGCATCTCCTCCTTAGTAACCTTGTTCAAGGATGTCAAGCCAAGCTCTGAGCGAGTCTCTTTCATGTTGAAGTCTCTGGAGTTCGGCCTCTTTCGTGCTCTTTTCCTGCCTCAATTTTTCGATCTCGGCTTCAAGTTCCGCTTTCCTTTGCTTTGCCGCCTCATAAGCGGTCTTTGCCTTATTCAACTCCTCCAGCGTTTCCTTAGATGCCGTCTTAGGGCCACAAGCTGTTAAAGCTAAAGCACCCAATAAACTTAAGGCCAAAAGGATGCGCTTCATGTTAACCTCCTATTTTTCTTTTCCTATCGCTTTATTTTCAATCAAAGCGCTAAATTTATAAACGCTTCGACAATAAGTGTCAAGAAAATAAGGCCGCTATCCCTTGTTATAACAAGTCTTAGGAGTTGAGATATTGAATATTAAGCACATATCTGAGCACAAAGAATGCAAATCAGAGCAAAACCGATTGACACAACGCAGGTCGCCTGATAACCTCATCCCTAACAGAAGGAGGCGTTATGAAGGGAATGATTATGCTATACACCACATTTCCGAATAGGGAGTCGGCAGCGCTGGTCTGTCGTGAACTCGTCAAAGAGAAACTTGCGGCGTGCTGCAACTTCTTTGAAGTCAAATCGATTTATGAATGGAACGGCGAACTCCAATTCGACGATGAGGTCGCAGCGATAATCAAAACACATGAATCCGTTGTCAAAAAGACGGTCGAAAGGATCGAGGAACTTCATCCTTATGAAATTCCTGTGGTCGCACAGATCAAAGTTTCCGAAGTTAATGACGCATATGGGAATTGGATGCTTCAGTATCTGGGCGTCGAAAACAGCCATAACATTCTTTGGAATTTGGACTTGAAAGGGGTGTATTGCAAAACAACGGATGGGGAGAGGTTCTCTTTTGAAGACGAAGGCGAATACGAATGGCTTTTGCTCTTTTTATGCCCTGACCCGAATGCAATGGAGTCCGTTAGACTTTCAAAGATTCTGTCGGATAGATACAAAGAGTTGCGTGCACTTGGCGTCGAGGTTATCGGCATCTATGACCTCCCATCCGACGATCTTGCGGAATATCGGAAGCTTCACGGGATAGATTTTAAGACGGCTTGTTTCGATGATTGCAGCCAGATCGGCTTGCTTGAGAAGTTGAAATCGCCCGTTTCTTTGCTTTTGGACAAGGATGGAAATGTCCGTCATGTTTGGAATAACCCATCGCCGAACTCACATGGCGAGGATGTGATCAGAAAAGTCAGAGAGATAATGATTTAGAGTGGGGTGAGAACTTGAGGAGCATCAGATTTTACCTGTTTGCGAGCATGTATGTCAGCCTTGTGGCATCCTTTCTTCCGATGGCGAAGGAGCTTTCCGGTAACATCTGGCTTTTTGCTATTCCGATAATCTTGGGGATGTATCTTGATTCCAGGAAAGAGTGGCCTTTAACGCCTCAGTTTTACAAATACATGTTCACGCCACTGGTGATATTGGCCACATTGACCGTTTTTCTCTTGAGTTTCACCATCGAATCTTTGGCCTACCTGCTGCTCTTTATGGAAGGTGTGAAACTTTTGGGGCCGAAGGCCAATCGGGACATCATCCAACTTATTTTTCTGGGTCTCTTTAACATATTGCTTGGAGCTGTTTTCACCATAGACCTCATCTTTTTGATCGGCGTGATCGTTTACTTCGCAGGCGCATCTCTCGCTCTCGGCCTCATAAATGTCATCTCAACTGCCGGAGATATTACTATTTCTCGACGTGAAGCACAGCATTTTTTGGGAGTCCTTTTTTCTGTGCCTATTTTATCTTTTGCTCTGGCCGCCTTCTTTTTCGTTATTATGCCGAGAACCGCTTATGTCTTTTTTGAAGCGAACCTTGCGGGGCGTTCTTTTGCATCCGGTGTCCCTGACAAGGTGAAACTCGGCGATGTGAGCGACGAACTCACAAGCGAACGGCCGGTCTTCCGAGTAAATGTCAATTCGAGGCTTAAGGAAACGGAACTTTATTGGCGTGGAATAACCTATGACTACTTCGACGGAGTGAAATGGGAATCAACTTTGCCGACAATCCGTGTCCAGCAGAGGATTATATGGTTTGAGGCAGACCAATTAGGCTCCGAAGTCTCTCAATGGATATTGCTCGATCCGCTGACCACATCCGTGATATTCGCACTCGACCATCCTTTTTATTTCGAGATCCCGTTCTCACCGGCCTACGTATCGGTTGACGGAAGGTTCGTATCGGCAGATGCAGATTTCAGCAAGCGCGTTTTCTACAAAGCTTATTCGATCGAAGGGCCGATTGTGGAAAAAAACATAGACAGCAGCTTATATCTGCAGGTTCCAGAGAAACTTTACCCGACGCTTAAAACGCTCGCAGATTCGTTGGCGAAGGGGCTAACGCCGGCCAAAGCGGCCGCTCGGATCGAGGGATACTTCCGGCAGAACTTCAAATATTCGCTCAAGACCGATTTCGGCGACGAAAATCGAATCCTCGAATTTTTGAGAAAAAAAGAAGGGTATTGTGAATACTTTGCAACAGCTATGGCTTTGATGATGAGATGCTTGGGGATACCGGCGCGCACCGTAGGCGGTTTCAAAGGCGGCGATTGGAACGAATACGGGCACTATTACATTGTCCGAGAAAAACATGCTCATTTGTGGGTGGAGGTCTATGTTGACTCAATGTGGATGAGATTCGACCCAACACCTTACAAACCTGAGTCCTATCGAGTCTCCACACTCAAAAAGATTTACAAAAAAATCCAGAATTACCTCGACTATCTGCGCATCCGATGGTATGGCAATGTTGTGAATTACACCTTCCAGCGTCAAAGAGACTTGTTCATTTCGATAGGGATGAAAGTTCTCAGATTGAGAAGCAGTCTGAAAACCACGAACCTCAAAAGGTACATAATCATAGCGATTGCACTGATTTTCGGCTTGAGCATAGGGTTCAATATCTTGCGTTATATGGCCTCTCAGCCGAGCGATCCCGTTGTGAGGATCTATCTGAAGGAGCTCAAGAAAGTCGAGAGGAGAACCAAACAAAAGAAGGGCGTTGGAGAGACCCCTCTTGAATTCGCTTTGAGAATCGGAGACCAGAAGTTTATAGACTTCACTTTACGGTATTACAGAGTCCGTTACGGTGGAGAGGACATAGAGGTTCTCAAGAGGAGGGACTAAAATTTTCGGAAAAACTGAAACTCGGCATTGCGATCGTAATACCTCACGGGATACCCATCTTCACCTATCCACAGCTCAATCGGTTTCCTTTTGTCCCTCGCAATTTCTATCCGATAGGTTTTGATCGTGCGGCCGGCAAACTGAACGATTTCACCCTTGCCGACTTTTGCGACGCAGCGCTCGGTTCTGCCCGCCATCGGGAAGACCATGATGAACCTCAAGGAGTCTCCTGTTTTCGGACGCAACAGCTTGGGGATGACAAACGGCAGCATGTCGAAGTCGATAAGCGGCAGAGTATCGCGAAACACAGCTCTTACGCCCCCCATTAGGTTGACCACCACGCTGTCGTCGAAATAGGATGCTTGAGACAACGAGGAAAGCGGTTCACGTGCCAAGATGGCCACCACCTGATGCCTTCTGACACGGAAAGGCATCCCTTCTTTGTCGAAAATGCAGAACACCGAGTCCACAACGGTTTTACTCAAAAATTTGTAAACTCTGACGCCCTGAGCAGCCACATCCTGAAAGTGCCACACTGCCTCGCCGATCTTTTTGTTCTGTGAAAACACCTCAAATTTGAGGGATTTTGTTCCGTTTGTGAGGGATAAGGTTAAAAGGAGCAAGATGTTAAGCTTCATCTTCCACTTTCACCTCTGCCTCTCTGAGATACTTGGCGGCCTCCTCCGGCGGCGTCGGATTGATGTAAAGGCCTGAGCCCCACTCGAAACCGGCTATCCGCGTCAATCTGGGGATGAGCTCTATGTGCCAGTGGTAATCGTATTGAAGAGTTGACCAGTAGTATTCCCGTCCCGGTCTCGGATGAGGCGACGGA
>QNDP01000128.1 GCA_003645975.1 Candidatus Hydrothermota bacterium
CGAGCATAGTCCCGATTGCTATCGGTCTGTCAATGCCATAGGTGATTTCCGTGTGTCCACCGATCACGCTGACCTCCAGAGAACGGGACGCCGACGCTATCGAATCGAAGATCTCGTTGACAAGTTGAGCATCTGTGAGGTTTTCGGGCAGTAGGAGCGTAACGATGAGGTAGCGCGGCTTTGCGCCCATCACGGCGATGTCGTTGGCGTTGATCGTAACGAGATAAAACCCGATGTCTTTGGCTGTAAAAGTGATAGGGTCGGATGCGACAACGAGATACCGATCGCCCAAATCGATGACCGCTGCATCCTCGCCGATCTTTGGGGCCACAACGACATCGTCATGGATGATCGGGAGTTTGGAAATCATTTTGGAGAGGACATCGTGGGGCAGCTTGCCGACATCGAATCGGTGCATGGCTCAGATGTTGCTCTTTTTGCCTTTGTTCTCCCTGAAGGTGTTCTCCTTCATCTTGACCGCTGTTGAGAAGAACTTGTCGAAGAACCGAGCACCCTCAAGGAAGATCATGTAAGGCCCTGTGTTCCTTGTGAAAGTGTTCTTTATGATCTTGACGTTGCCGTTTCCGATGATGTAAATGCAGAAGCCGGCGTTGTTTCGGAATATGTTCCTTTCAAGATAGACATCGGCCTTGTTGATCCAGATGACATGTGTGTTGGCCTTATGGCCCCAGAAGTCGTTGTTGATGATTTCGACAGAGCTGCGTTGCTGGATGCTCACGCCGTCGCCCTCGTTGTCATGGACTTTGTTGTTTTCCATGTGGACCTTCGACTCTTGGATCATTATGGCGGCGTATTTTGCTGGATGTTTCCAGAAATCGTTGCCCTTGAGGACGACCTCGCTGTTTCTGTGGATCCAAACGCCGACATCGCGGTTGTTGTGGATGCGGTTGCTCTCGACATTCGCTTTTGCGCTCTCTATGACCACAGCCGGGAACTCGTTGTTCCAGAATTCGTTGCTCTTGACCTCGACTTCAGCGCCATCCACGATGTTCAAAGATATGTCCTTGTTGGAGTTGAACTTATTGAGGCTCAGCTTTCCGCTTCCACGCTTGATTTGCACCGCAGGATGATGCTGCGGATGCCCGGAAAATTCGTTGGATGTGATTCTGACCTTGCTGTTTTCCACCAAAATGCCACTGCCAGAATTGTCATGGAATTTGCACCTTTCGACCGTGAGTTTGGAGCCACGAACCTGCATCACAGGCTCGTTTGAGAACGCCCAGATGTTAAGGCCTTTGATGTAAGCTTCACTGTTAGAGTGGATTTTGAAACCGATTCCCTTGTTTTCGTAGATTTTACCACCTTCAACTTTGATTCTTGCGCCTTTGACCTCCACCATAGCGACATCTTCCAGATGCCGCCAAAGTTCGCAGTTCCTCAATGTTATCTCGCTGGCCGGCTGAGCGGATATGCCGCTGCCCTTGTTGTCGTGTATGAGCGTTTTCTCGAACACGGCCTTCGATTCCTGAATGATGACGGCGGGCATGTTTTCAATGTGTCGCCATATCTCGTTCTCTTTGAGGATCAACTCGCTGTTGTTATTGGCGAAGATGCCCGAGCCCTTGTTGTCGTGTATCTTGCTGCCCTCAAAGTAAGCCTTTGAATTCACAAGCATTACGGCAGGCATCTTATGACCCCAGAAGTCGCTCGATTTGACCACAACGGTTGCGTTCTTTTTGATCATGAGGCCTGATGCGATGTTGTCATAGATCTTCGTGTTTTCTACGGTCAGCTTGGATTCTTCGACATGGACGGCACCTGAATCCGATGATTCCGCTGTGTGTCCCCAGATCTCGCTGTTGGAGATACTTACTTCGCTGTTAGTGGTCATAAAGACGCCGCTGCGGCCGTTGTTGTAAATCTTGCAAGAATCGATTTTGACCTTTGATTCGACGATATTCAGGGCATCACGCTCGCTGCCCCATATCTCCACATTTGTCAGAGACACCTCGCTGTTGCTGCTGATCTCACAGGCGTTGCCGCGATTGTCCCGCACCTTATCGCCGTTAGCCTGAAACTTGGATTCCTGCACCACAATCGCCGCCCGATTTTCGGAATGGTTATAAATCTCGTTGTTTGTGAGTGTTACATCACTGTTGGTCTGAATGAGGAGGCCTGCATCGAGATTGTCATAAATCTTGTTCGAGTCGATTAAAGCCTTTGATCCCGTGATCGATATGGCTGGCCCCTGATGATTCCAGATTGAGTTCGACATTATTTCCAGAGAGGAGTTGCCAAGTGCAACTATTCCAATCCCTTTGCTGTCGTGGATGTTGTTCTCCACAATTCTGACTGTCGATTTCACCGCTTTTATGCCTATGGCGCAGTTGAGGAAAGAGTTCTGTGTAATTTCGATGTCCGTGCAGTTTTCGAGGTCGATCGCACCGAACTCCTTCTGCATGTCCTGATAGCCGCCGGCTATCTTTAGGTTTTTCAAAACCACATTTGAGACGCTGCGTCCGACAAAAACAGGACCATCGTAATTTTTGAGGAAAACACGGCCGTCGCCGATGATCTTGAGGTCGTTCTTCAAGGGTATCTGTTCCATGTAGATGCCGCCTTTGACCCAGATCGTATAGCCTGCCCCTGCACGCCTGACGGCGTCGCTTATGTTCTCGAAATCCCCGCTGCCGTCTTGAGACACAACGAACTCCCGTTTTTGCATTCTCGTAACCCGTCTTAGTCCCTCGATGGCGGTCTCGTTGTGCGGGTCAAGGCGCAGGACTTCCTTGTAAAGCTCTTTGGCCTCCTCGAACTTGCCGTCTTCCTCAAGCCGCTCAGCCTTTTCAAGCCTCTCCCTTATCTCGATGTTGAGCAGGGCTTCCAGTGCATACTTGTTGTTCGGGTCTTTTTCGAGGACGGCCTTGTATTCCAGTTTTGCGTCCTCGATCTCGCCGAGCTCCTCGAAGATGAGCGCAGCGCGCAGATGTCCAGCTATTTCAGGATCTTTGATCTCGTTCAGGAAGGCCTCTTTTTTGGCCTTTTCGTGTTTCTCCTCCTTCAATGCGTTCACAAGGAACTCTTTGAACTCGTTACCGTTGGCGAACCGTGCATTCCTATCCGAATCGAGGCATATCAGGATCGATTTTTCGAGTGGTCGAGGGAGTCCTTCGATGGGTTTCAAGACGGCGCCGGGTGGCGCTCCGCTTATCAATTCGTAGAGCATGGCACCGAGATGCCAGATGTCGGTTCGTGCATCAGGCTCCTCGCCAAGTGCCTCCTCTGGCGCCTTCATCCGATCGGGATAAAGCAGGTCGCCGAAACCGAAATCCACGATTTTTATGCGTTCGTCATCCGAAATGAGCACGGTGTCAAGTCCCAATGCTCCATGAATCAATCCGTTGGCGTGTCCGTAGCCCAACGCATCGGATATTTCGACTGCCAGTTTGATGACTTCGCCCGGCGTGAACTCCCCTCTAATCTTCTTATAGGCTCTAAGTGTCTCACCTTCAAAGGGTTCGTAAATTATGAAAAATATGTCCCCGTCGCTGTCGTAGTCTATGATCTTCAGGATGTTGGCGTGGTCTAAGTCATAGACCCTGCGCAGCCGCGCTCCGATGGGGTCGATCAGTTCCTTTGGGATGAGCCGAAGGTTCAAAATGCGGTCATTTCGACGGTCATGCACCTTGAAAAATGGTCCGTGCCAATTCAACGGAGCACGGACTTTATATCTTGCTACCAAAATTTTGCCAACCAATTTGTTTGCCGGTATTGTTTCAAACATAACAAAGGCAATGATATTGTGTCCTACCAAGTTGCGTCAAGCTGCCGAAGGTTGCACTATGCCGATCATCGACTGCATCGAGTTTCGTTTCTCCCACCTGACAACAGGAAAAGGCAGGGTATCAAGCAATCCACTGCGCATCAAATTCTTATCTGCCGCAGCCTAAAATTGCGTCATCTAATTCGTTGGGGATATACTTCTCTCGCCATGAGAAAAGTCATAGTTTCGATAATCGGGCCATCGCAGCCGTCAAAAGAGGTTGCGGAAACGGCTTATCAAGTTGGAAAGTTGGTCGGTGCGAGGGGCTGGGTGCTCCTCTCAGGTGGCCGAACAGGCGTCGCAGAATGGGCTTCAAGAGGCGCAAAGGAAAGCGGTGGATTGACTGTCGGGGTCCTGCCAGAAGCTACTCCAGAATCCGCAAATCCCTACATTGACATAGCGATACCGAGCGGAATGCACGAGGCACGCAATTTCATCGTGGTCAACGCTGCGGATGCGGTCATAGCGATCGGCACAAGTTTCGGGACCATCTCAGAGATGGCTATGGCGCTCAGGATCGGCAAGTTCATGGTGGGGTTGCACATCCCGAAGCCGTTCATCTTGCCAGTCAGAGAGGTGGATTCGCCTGAAGAGGCCGTGTCCATTGTGGCCGAATACCTTGAAGGGAGGAAAAGATGATAATACTCGGCGATCACTTGACTCTGAATGAGTTGAAACAGGTCTGGAAAGGTGAATCGGTGTTCATCTCGGACGAAGCTGTCAAGCGGATGGAAGCCACAAGGTCGGTGGTCGAATCGATAATCGAGAAGGGCGAACCAGTTTACGGCGTCAACACCGGGGTCGGCCGACTCGCCGAGATCTCAATCGACCGCAACGAGTTGGAACAATTGCAAGTCAACATCGTTCGGAGCCATGCAGTCGGTGTCGGCGAACCTTTGAGCCGCGAAATTGTGCGTGCGGCTATGGCTTTGAGAGCTCACACACTTGCTCAAGGGCTTTCAGGTGTCCGACCGATTGTCGCCCAAAAACTTACGGAGTTATTGAATGCCGATGTGCTGCCCGTAGTGCCGTCGCGCGGCTCGGTCGGCGCTTCAGGCGACCTCGCTCCGCTCGCACATATCGCTTTGACGCTCATAGGCGAAGGCGAAGCCATCTACCGCGGACAGAGACTTCCGTCCTTCCTTGCACTTAAACTTGCTGGAATTGAGCCGCTTAGGCTTCAGGCCAAAGAAGGACTTGCACTAATCAACGGAACACAGGCGTCAACCGCAGTCCTTGCGGTCGCTTTGGCTCGTTCGGAATCCCTGTTGATCGCAGCAGATGCTGTCGCTGCAATGACTTTCGAAGCGCTCGAAGGTGTTGACGA
>QNDP01000129.1 GCA_003645975.1 Candidatus Hydrothermota bacterium
AGTGAAAACGCCGTGTTTCAATTTCTCGTCCTCGAACGAAAGGTCATAGACCGATGTCGATGCGAAAACAGACACACCCTTCCTTGAATTGGCTATCTCCTCAAGCAAGCGGTTTATCTCGAATGCAAATGTCTGACTTGTCCCTCGATGCCCGTAATACTGCGTTATCCAATCGAACGCCCCTGCATGACATGCGTCAAAGATGAACAAGACCCGTTTCTCGGGATAGGAATAGTTGAAGATGTCGAGGATTTCGTTCCGTGAGATCCCTGTCCCGACGATGTTCTCCTCATCGCCTTCGTAGGGAAGGAAATAGAGTTTTCCAAAAGCAGGGACACCGTGCAGAGCCATGTAAACTATGATCAGGTCGTTCTCACCGGCCATTTTAACCACATCCATCATCGCTTTAAGGATGTTCGCTCTGGTTGCACGCTTATCGGTCAACAGGACTATCCTGTCGTTAGGGACACCCATGTTTGGGCCTGTCAGGATGTCAACGAATGATCTGGCGTCTGTTGCTGCGTATTTCAACCTCAACTGCCTGTTTTTGTAATTACTGATGCCGACGACGATAGCCCAGATTTTAGGGAGTTTTGCAAGTTGACGCCCACGCCAGCGGCTCCTCGTCTCGACTTTGAATTCCTTTCGACTAACATTGCCACTTGCGTCAACTGCTGTGATTGTGATCTCGTTGACACCTTCGTGGACAGGGACTTGGGCGATAAACTTGACGCCCCCGTTGATCCGTGAGACATCCGCCTCGGTGGAGTTGACGAGCACGAACGGGACATCCGACACATCGCGCACCAGTCCGATGACTTTCAGTTTTCCGGTCTTTTCGTCTATTTCAAAGACGACCGACCGTTTGCCTTCGGCGTCCGGATACAACACCTTGATCTCAGGAGGAATGGTATCTTTTGGCGAACCTGTTTGACTTTTCGGACTAAGCGAAGGTTCCACGACCAAATCGAAGTCTTGGACCTCGAAGATGTCGATCTTGCCGTCCCAGCGCGATGCGATCACATTGCCGTCTTCGTCCCAAACGACCGATTTATACCACGATGTGTCGCAAGTAAACCTCTTGATAGGCAACCAGTTGTATGTGTTCCAGATGATGATAGAACCGTCTTTTGAGGCGCTGGCTAAGAGGAATCCGTTATCCGCCCACTCTATCGACCAGATTGCATCGGAGTGAACATGGGTCAAAAAGGTAAGGGAGTCGGTCAGGATGTCGTAGATCACGATCGCCTTATCCGGCCACCCGGTGGACACGGCAATTCGTGTTCCGTCAGGCGACCACGCAACCGAGTAGATGGAGCTATTGAGCAGGAATTTCCTTTTGACTTTCCAAGAAGAATTGATGATGAAAAGTTCACCGTTGGTGCCGCCACAAGCCAAGAATTGGCCATCAGGCGACCACGCAATTGCATTTATCGAGATCTTGAAATCGAAACTTTTTACCAACTCCTTGTTTTTCAGCCTCCAAATACTCACCGTTCCGTCGTCCGAAGCTGAGGCGATAAGTCGGCGTTTTTTATTCCAATCCACACTGTTAACAGCACTTCCATGTTCACCTATCACTTCAAAATCCTTAGACCTTCGCCAATACCAAATTCCAACGATCCCATCCGATCTCCCGACACCAAAGAGCAAGGCATCTTTTTGAGGAATCCAATCGACGGTAACCGGCGCACGGATTTCTAAATGAGCCTCTTTTTGCCCTTTGTCCGAAATTACAAAGATACCTTCAACTGTGGCGAAAGCGATGTGTTTGCTGCTGTTGTCAATAGCGATGTTTTTCTCACCCCACCCGACGAAGTCCGAAAAAGGACCAAACGACCCGAATTTGAACACCAAAACTATACTCAAAACCAAACCTATCATTTTGTCTCACCTCCTTTTTGAACTCACCGCAATCTCACATAAACTCGATGCCATGCTCAAATTTGGGCTTCTTGCTTCGTTTTTGGACACATCCGAACCGGAATTGCACTGATTTGCACCGCATCGTCCCAGAATCTTTCCAAATGAACTCCATCGGAGGGCCTCAAAAGAGGGCAAAATAAAAAGCGGCCGGCAGTGCACCGGCCGCTGATCAGGTTCTAAGTAACGGATGTCCCTCTACTTAGGACGTCTCTGGCGCTTGTTTTTCTCCTCGATCACGACCTGAGCGGCAGCAAGTCTTGCGACGGGCACACGGAACGGAGAGCAGGAGACATAGTCCATTCCGACTCTATGACAGAATTTGACAGATTCAGGTTCGCCGCCGTGCTCACCGCAGATCCCGACCTTCAAGTTCGGCCTCGTCTTGCGGCCTTTTTCAATTCCGATCTTGACGAGTTCGCCAACGCCTGTCTGATCAAGCACTTGGAACGGGTCAACCTTCAGGATGCCCATCTCGATGTATTTCGGCAGGAATTTCCCGACATCGTCACGGGAGAACCCGAATGTCGTCTGTGTCAAGTCATTCGTTCCGAAGGAGAAGAACTCAGCGACTTCGGCGATCTCATCGGCGGTTATGGCCGCACGCGGAAGCTCGATCATCGTTCCGACCATGTATTCGATCTCAACACCTTGCTCCTCCATGACCTGCTTCGCCACACGGTCGATTATCGCCTTCTGATGCTCGATCTCGGTCTTTGTAGCGACAAGCGGCACCATGATTTCAGGGTAAACTGTGATGCCTTCCTTCACGCACTCACATGCGGCCTCGAAGATCGCACGGACCTGCATCTCGGTGATCTCAGAATGTGTGATGCCGAGACGGCAGCCTCTGTGGCCGAGCATCGGGTTGGCCTCTTCGAGCGCATGGACTTTTTCACGGATCTTTTCGACTGGCACGCCTGTCCTCTTGGACAACTCCTCCATCTGCTCAGGCGTCTTCGGCACGAACTCGTGGAGCGGCGGGT
The DNA here is from genome assembly GCA_003645975.1 of Candidatus Hydrothermota bacterium. Classification (GTDB taxonomy): domain Bacteria; phylum Hydrothermota; class Hydrothermia; order B15-G9; family B15-G9; genus B15-G9. Next base: position 2,910 of record QNDP01000129.1, read on the forward strand.
CAAGCAATCTGATGGTAACAGGGAATCCGTCCATTTCCTTGAAGAGCGCCTTGAAGTCCTCACGTTGATATGGAAGCAGTTTTGCGAGGGCTTTTTCGCGCTCCTCATGCGTTTCAGCGAGAATCATTTCCTGCATAGCATAGATCCGCTCACCCTCGAAGAACATGTGTTCTGTGCGGGCAAGTCCGATTCCTTCCGCTCCAAGCTCACGGGCTTTTTTCGCATCGCGCGGTGTCTCCGCATTGGCACGAACGCCTATCCAGCGAATCTCATCTGCCCACGAAAGGAGTTCCTCGAACTCTGGGAAGAGCTCAGGTGGCACAGTCGGCACAAGGCCGAGATAGACCGAACCAGTTGATCCATCGATTGTTATGACATCGCCTTTCTTGACCGTGATGTCCCCGATGCGGAATTCCTGTCTTTCGTAATCGACGATGATCGACTCAGCGCCCACAATGCACGGTTTGCCCATCCCGCGTGCGACGACTGCAGCGTGTGATGTCATGCCGCCTCTGGATGTCAAGATCCCTTGAGAGCGTGCCATTCCTTTGATGTCATCGGGTGAGGTTTCATGGCGCACCAAGATGACCTTTTCGCCTTTTTCGGCGAGTTCGGCGGCCTCTTCGGAATCAAACACGACCTTTCCATTGGCGGCGCCGGGTGATGCTGGCAGTCCTTTGGCAATTGGCTTACCCTCGAATTTCGGATCGATCATCGGGTGGAGCAACTTTTCGACCTGCTGCGGCGATACGCGCATGATTGCGGTTTCCTTGTCGATGAGACCCTCTTTGACCATATCGACGGCGATCTTCACGGCTGCGCGCGCTGTGCGCTTACCGGTTCTCGTCTGGAGCATGTAAAGCTTGCGGCGCTCGATGGTGAACTCGATGTCCTGCATATCGCGGAAGTGGTGCTCGAGTTTGTGTCTGATCTCCACAAGCTGTTGATACACCTCGGGCATCCACTCTTCGAGTGTGATGAGGTCTTTGTTGGCTTCCTTCTTGCTCTCTTTGTTCAATGCGTGTGGTGTGCGGATTCCAGCGACCACATCTTCACCCTGAGCGTTCGGCAGGAACTCACCATAGAAGATGTTTTCACCAGTCGCTGGGTCTCGTGTGAACGCCACACCGGTGCCCGAATCGTCGCCCATGTTACCGAAAACCATCGTAACGACATTGACGGCAGTGCCCCAGTCATCTGGTATCTTGTGAATCTTGCGGTATTCGATTGCGCGCGGGTTGTTCCACGATTTGAAGACGGCCTCGATGGCCATGAAAAGCTGCTCCATCGGATCGTCAGGGAATGGCTTACCGGTGTATTCTTTGACGATTTCTTTGAATTCGGAGACAAGCGATTTGAAAATTTCCGCATCGAGTTCAGTGTCTTTCACATCGACATGTGCACGCTCAATTTTTTGAGCGAGCCCCTTCGGATCATCGACTTTAAGGCCTTCTTTTTCAAGGATTTCTTTGATCTCGTCGGCGCTTTTGCCTTCAACTTTTTCGGCTATTTGATGGGCTTTTTCACGGTCAAGCTCGGGATAAAGTTTTGTCAGAAGAATGGCTATCTTCCAGAGGTCGATTCTGCGCTCAAATTCCTCTTTTGGAACGCCGAGCACGACATCGCCGAACATTTGGACGAAACGGCGATAGGCGTCATAGCCAAATCTCGGATTGCCAGAACCTTCAATCAATCCTTTGACTGTTTCATCGTTGAGTCCAAGATTAAGCACGGTGTCCATCATTCCGGGCATCGAGACGCGTGCACCGGAACGCACGGACACGAGCAGCGGATTGGATGCATCGCCGAATTTCTTACCAGTAACCTCTTCGAGTTTCTTGATGTATTCGAGCACCTGCTCCTTCATTCCTTCGGGATATTCACCTGTGCGGAAGTAGTAAATGCAAGCTTCGGTTGTGATGGTGAACCCGGGCGGCACAGGCAGGCCGATTCGCGCCATCTCGTGCAGTCCTGCGCCTTTTCCACCCAATAGGTTGCGCATCTTGCCGCTACCTTCAGCTTTACCTCCGCCAAAGAAATAAACCCACTTTTTCGCCATTTGGGAATCCTCCTTATTTTGTGGTAGGCCAAATTTGGGCATCTATTTTAATTTCCATCGACGCCACTGTCAATAAGAGCTTGATATTCCGTAAGTTCGGAAAAAAAACGACTCCATCTTTAAAACGATTCCCTGTTA
>QNDP01000130.1 GCA_003645975.1 Candidatus Hydrothermota bacterium
ACGGCACTTGGTCGCCTTGTGCTCCCAACTATTTCCTGAACAGTTATTCGACAGGTTTTCGACACACATTTCAACAGGTCATCGACATGGATTTCGCCAAGCTCAAGGAGGTCTTTCAACACATAATTGACATTTTCGGGCGTCAGTGGATCGTCATAGACTGAAGCGAATGCTGCGAGGCGTGCGATGGCGCCGCGCAGCTCTCGGTTGTTGACCTTGAGTCCCCTTGCCAAGAGTTCGAGGATCTCCGGCGACAGCTCCAGATCGAACTCTTCCGAGATGATTTTGATGAGTTTGACCTTAGTTTCGAGGTCAGGGGTTGAAATTTTTGCCACGAGACCGCCCTGAAGTCGTGAGCGCAGCCTTTCGTCGAGCCATTTCATAGCCTGCGGAGGCCTGTCTGCGGCGATGATGATCTGCCGCTTTGAGAACACAAGCGTGTCTATCGTGTAAAGCATCTCAAGCTGTATCAAACTTTTGCCTCTGAGAAACTGGAAGTCGTCGATGATCAAGATGTCGAGGTTTCTGAATTTCGATTTGAAACCTTGCATCTCATTTCGTTTCAATGCTCTAATCATTTCGTTCGTAAATCCCTCGGCTGTAACATATAACACCTTGCAATTTTTAAACTTAGAGATGGCAAAGTTGCCGATGGCGTGCAGCAGGTGTGTCTTTCCCGTGCCTGTTTTCCCCCAAATAAAGAGTGGGTTGAACCTTTTGCCCGGCTTGTTGGCCACAAACATGGCCATCCTGTAGGCGAAGTCGTTGGAGCGCCCCACTGCGAAATTGTTGAATGTGAGGGATGGTGAGAGGTTGGCCTTGCGCGCCGTGTGTTCTGGGTCGAGCGGAGGCTCGGCGCCTTCGGCTGTGAACTCAACTTTGATCTCCAAATTCAACTTTTTGAGTGCGGCCTCAATTTTGTCTGCAAATCTATGTTTTATCTGCTCGATGTAAAACTCATCAGGTGCTTCTACGGTCAGGATGTTGTTCTCGAAACTTTTTGCTTTCGTATGTGAAAACCATGCCTCAAAACTCTGAGCCGTCAGCATGGTCTTCAGCACTTCGAGGATTTCAGCCCACAATTTTGAAGAATCGCTTTTCCGAGCAAGTTGAACATGCATTGCAAACCTCCGCTCAACTGACCTCCGAGGGGGGAACCACAAAAGATGGATAGATAGTTGGCGAGGGCAAATCTTAGTTGCAGCCGATTCCGAGAGTCAAATCTCAGTTTATGCCTATGTGCATCCCTGTGTTATCGGAGACTTCGAGATGGATTTCAAATTGGACTGCACACCTTTGAAAAACATGAACTTTTTGAATGATGCATTGCTGTTTTTTTGTGAAACTTCGTTTCCTATGCACTCATAAAATCGTGGTGCCAAACGGAAAGGCCACAAGACAAAAAATCGTTTGATTGAATGGCTTAATTTCAAAATAGACATTTAGTCAAATAAGCCAATCCACTGGGGCACAGGCAAATAATTGGGCGGAAACGCAAAGTTCGGGAATTTAACGGAATTCACAGCAAGCCGCTCGGATTCACAGCCTAAGCCACATCGTATAGATTAGATATTCGAGTGAACGGCCTATCCTGGAGAAAAGGCGTGTCCTAACCGTCGATGGGACAATGGAATCGGGATATGCAGGGTCGCCTGAGTAAATCTCGAAAACCGGCTTAACACCATGTGCTTCAAGTGAATCCACGAAGGTTTCGATTTTGGGTTGGAGTTGAGGTTCGTCGCATCCGACATCGAGCCACACAGCGGCCGTGTCCCAAATGGAGTCCATAGATTCACTTGCAACGGCTAAAATCGAATTTTGGCTCCAAGTCTCGGCTATTTCGCCGCCGATCGGGTTGCCAAGCGTGTCAAACGGCAATCTTACGCCAAACCAAACACTTGAATCGCTGTCAGCCGGTTGAATCGGAAATTCGTATGCCAGGTCAAATGAATCCAAAGGTGCGCTCTTCGGTGTGAATGCGGCCGCAAGCGCAAAGAGCATTCTGGTCGCAGGCTTCCCTTCGCTGAGATCCGGCGGGTTCGGCAATCGACCGCCGTTTTCGCCGAGAGCGCGATTCAGCAAATTCTCGGTTGCATAATCGAGTGGATCGATAATCGGCGAATGCGCTGCAACTGTGCCGTAGTCATGTGGATGTCGCAGGAAGTGGCGGAGTGCGCCATATCCGCCCATCTCCCCCACGCCGAGCAGGCATCGGAATGCACTATCGGCCATAACCTTATAGTTTGATTCGACGAAATTGCGGACATCCTCAAGGTAGGTCTCGAAATGTCCATAGATGTCCGAATCCGTGTAAAAGCTGCCGCCAAACTCGTTTGACCCATCGACGAACACCAAGATGACACCCGGCACGCGCCCTCTGGAGACCATCCTATCCAGAATTTCGCAAACCGAATAGACATCCTCGAGATATGCAAAGTCTTGGTCAAAATCGTGCAGGATGTAGATCACCGGAAAGGAGTCATAGACGCTTCGATCATATCCGATTGGCAGGTAGATCAGGGCGTTGTGGATTATTGTGGAGTCCGACGATGGAATTTCGACGATTTCTATCCGTCCTTGAAGCAGGGGCTCCTCCTCCACTGGTGGGAAGTGCTTGCAGCTCACGACAATGACAGCGACACCCAAAATCGCTGCCAAAGCGAACTTATGAAGTTTCATGTTTTAGTCCCTCAGAATTCGTAATTTACCGATAGTTTGTAAGCAAAAGCCGACGGGTTTCCAGTTAGGAAATAGAGGCCGTTATACAGGAATTCGGTCGATATGGCGGAGTCGAAGCGGACCTTTCTGAGCTTAACGCCTGCTCCGAACACGAATTCCGCTGGCTCTCCGATGAAGCACGTTTTTTGAACGGTTGTGCCGGATTTTTCCTCCTCGTATGACCATATCGGCTTCCTCATCGACGCCCTCAGAGTGAAGAAATCCAGCATCGTCTTTTCTACACCGAACGAAAAAATTAAGTGAAAGGCTTTGTTGTAAGTCGTATCGCTTGTGATTGCTTTGGTTCTATCAAATCCGAGAAGTCCCACCAAAGTTAACCCGCAATTTGGACGGGCAAGTATCCCGAAATTTGTGTTAAGCTCGCGATTTTCCAGAGTGTTATCGGTTGTGTCCCCGGCAGGCTGTATCCTTTTGAACGAATGGTCTTCATAGAAGTAGCTAACTGTCAAAACTTTACCGAAGTATTCGTCGCCCAGAATCAATCTTCCCTTCAACATGAATCTCGGTGGGCCGATGTATTCATATTCCAAGACGTCGGCTGCATGCCTTTTCTTAAAGCCGACTTTGCCGGTTATGTCTAACCGTCCTTCGGGAGCGTAAATCGTTACACTCGGCAGTATCTCGATAAGTTGGGCGAAATCCTTCTCGACCACAGAGTCGTTTTCCGATACTTTGCGGCTCACGGACGCCAGATTTAAGCCGAGTCCAAAGGAGAGACCTCTTTTGTGGTAGGACACGATGACCCCATTGCCGAAGGATTGCATCCCTCTGAACGATACAAACATAGGCATTCCTATGTAACCTCCGACACTCCAATTGCCCAACTTTGCGAACCCGTAGCCCCATTTGACATCGTTGCGGCCGCCGAGTTCCACATTGGCGAAGGAGTTGAAAAGATAGGCGTTGGACGGATATTCGACTGCGTTGATCTCGTCGTCAAACAGGATGTCCATGTTGTTTCCAAGCGTGTAAACCCTTGTTTCTGTAGCTATAAGCGGCATAGCCCATAAGGCAATAGAGATCAGGAGTTTTCTCATAACACCGCCTCCTTTTTGAAAGGAAAAAGATTCCTTAGCTTACCAAATCATTTTCCAATGTCAAATAGAAAAATCGGGGTTTTTCAGTCAGGTTCGACTACTGCTTTGATGATCTCAGGCGAAGCGCCAAGAGACTCGAGAAATTCCTTCCTTTCCTTTTTCATCCGCTGAACCCATTCGCGATATTCGTTCAGCCTGCCCTGCTTTTCGTAAAGGAGTTTGGGGCAGAGTATTTCGGGCGGCACTTTTTCCATGAGCTTGGCGTTTTCGGGTGCGTTGATGTCAACGATGTAATAGCCGAAGTCCGGGTCTTTGGTCCATTTGATGGCGTCTCGAAGCATGAATTCGAGCATTGTGGACGGATGGCGGATCTTGACTTTGAGCGCGCGCCCTTCCTTCTCGTCGAGCGCATCGCCGCCCACATAACCTGTGTTCATCATCCAGGGCACGAGGTCGTGCATGTTCCTTGTGAGTTCAAGATAGCGGTCAGCCTGAAGGCTGAACCGTCTTGGGAAGAACGGATTGGTGAAAGGCGAGCGGGTCTTGCCGCGCTCCTTGCCTGCCGCAGAGGTCTTCGATGTTTCGCCAAGCAGGAAATAGCCTGCTGCCTGCGCAGGCGAGGCGAATTTGATGATGCCCGGTGTGGCTGCATCGCTGCCCTCGTCGCGGTTCAATATCCCGATAAACTTGAGCGGTGGGATGTTGAACAGGTCGGCGGCGTCCTTGATGATCGCCAACGGGATTATCGAGCGCCCGTTTTGTGTCCAGACCACGAAATCCCAGCCGTCCTTCGGCACCAAATAGCGCGGATCGACGACATCCTCAGCTTTGACCTCACCGCGAATGTAGGCCTCGACATTCTCAGGGGGCGCACCTGTGGCTATCAGGATGTCCTTCAACCGTTCAACCTCCTCCGGCGACAGGATCGTCTTGGAGAAATCGAAAGTTCCATCCGGATTGACATAGACATTTTCGACCCAAGCGTTTGGGTGGATCGTGCCGTTGTAAAGTGTGGGCTCACTCTCTTCGGTGAGGCCGAAAGTTTTTGCAAAACAGCCGTTTTCCGTGATCGAGATCGAGCCGTCAGGCCAAAGGGCGATCATGTCGTCCTGAATGGGTTGGGTGAGTTCGCCCTGCTTGGAGAATGTGGTCGTCGTCTTGCCTGTGCCGGAAAGTCCCATAATCGCCATAGTTACGCGTTTTCCACCGATCTGGACGGCTTTGGCACCTGCATGGAACACAAGTCCACCGCGCTGATACACATAGTCGTTG
>QNDP01000131.1 GCA_003645975.1 Candidatus Hydrothermota bacterium
GAGCTGTCAACGCTCTCTGCCATCACAAGGGCAGATTCTGTCGGCATATTTAGAGGACTTTCTGGCAATGTCCTGCTTACAAAATTTAGAAAGATCATAAAATTGTTTACCTACGGCAGGATAGAGCCGATTAAAACTCAGGAGGAGTGAAAATATGGCTAAGGCTAAGCGCACAAGAAGGACAAAAAAGGCGAGGAAAGTCCGTAAGGTCAAAAAGGAGCCCAAGACATTTCTCCCGACATTTCAGGGACTTCCGTTTTCAAAGGAGAATTACATCTTGATGCTAATAGGCCTGATCATCGGGGTTCTCGGTTTCGTGCTGCTTGCTCTTGGAGATGAGAACATCGCAACTATCTCAATAGTGGTCGGTTATGTGATCCTCATTCCAATTGCTCTCTATTACGACCTATCGAAGATCCGGAAAGGCACACCGACTGAACAGGAAGTTGCATCAGAACCTCAAAGTGACTCAACGACATAGGGATGGCGGTTATGGGCAAGGTGGGCATCCCTGACAGGTTCGTTCAATGGGTATATCGTGAGAGGGCAGCTTTGATCAGGAGTATCCTGAAAGGCGAACGCATAGACCACAACAGGTTCTATCTCGAATTTACAAGGCACAATCCAGCAATCATAACTTACGGTTCCGCTGGACTTAACGGGTCGATCAAAGGCGTCGGATTCATCCCAAAACCCGAATATCTCGAACAGGTCTTCAATGAATTTTACGAACATATCTTGAAGGGCAGACGACCGGGTTATCCTCGTGAAGGACTGAAACTTCTGGTCAAACATCTTTACGCTGAGGATGCTGAGCAACGGATCGACTTGACAAAGTTTGTGTCCCTTGAACTGGCTAAAAAACACACATGGACAAATCTTCACGAAAGTTCAAAGGCGACTTTGCTGTTTTTCCAGCCGCCAAGCATAAGTTTTGAGGTTAGGTGCAGGGTCGAGATACACGAGGGCGACTTGATCCACAAGTATGTCAACGCCCAACACGATGTCTATCACATGCCGCATGTGGAACGGTGGCCTGATCGACCTGCCTATGTCTTCATAATCGAGGAAATTTTTGACAATTCCGATTCCGAAGAGGGGTTCGGAACGAAAATTTGGCCATAAAATTCGAGGGGGAACCATGAAAAAGCTAATCGCATTGACGATCTTGTTTGGATGGATTGCGACATCCTTTGGGATGGGGAATCCGACTCATAAGTCCAAGCCAAGACTCAAACGGATCTTTGCGGAAAAAACCGACAAGGGAGTTGTGGACTTCGGACTTGAGACCATCGACGGAGACACCCTGATTTTGAGCGAAGTTGATGCGGATGTGATTTTGCTCATCTTCTGGTCGCCATTCTGTGGACATTGCAGGCACGAGATTCCGGACATCCTGAAATTGGAAAAGAAATACGGAGACCAATTGAAAGTCATAGGGATAGGCATGTGGGCAACTCCGAAGCAAATAAAAGCCCTGAGCAAACAGTTTAAAATTGATTTCGATGTTTGCATTTATGACACTGTGCTCCAAAGAGTTCCAAATTTCCGAATAAGAGGTGTTCCGACGATGTTCCTGCTCGACAAAAACAGGGTCTTGAAGGATATGATATTGGGTCGAGTCCCTATGAACGTGCTCGAAGATAGGCTCAAAAAAGTTTTAGGGGTCACAGAGCAAAAACAGGAGGGAGGAGAAAAAGATGGATAAAAAGAAGTGGCTTTGGACAGCCGGTGGCTTTGTGGTCGGTTTTATCTTCGGAGCTGTGGTGACCGCTATGGTAACACCTTGGAGCGGCGATGAGGCCCGGAGCAAGCTCGGACTCTCGGAGCTGCCGCCGGATAAAAAACTTAAACGCCTGAAAGAACTCATTGAGGACATCGAACGGGAACTCGCAACCACATCCGAAGAGGTTCAAAAAGAGTCATCCTCATGAAGTCCTTTCTCCTTAAACTTAGCGGAATGATTCTGGCCGTAGGTCTTATCGCTGCAAGCTCGATCTATTATCGAATGGTGGAACTCCGAAATCGGGTCGATGAGCGATGGAACGAACTCGAAGTCCTGATCTACAAAAGGGCTGAACTTATACCGAAATTCACATCCGAAACGCCTCTTCTGTCCGCCGAGCAGTCGGAAGCTGCGGATCGCCTTGTAAACGCCTACATCACGATAAATTCGGCAAATACAAGGGCGACAATAGCAACGGCCAATCATGAGATAGATTCCGCACTCTTTGATTTCTTCGCCTATGCCGAACAATATGACATGTCTCAAATTGACCCCAGATTCAGCCGATGGCTCCAAAAATTCAGCAGTCTAAACCGTTCGATACTCTCCGCATCACAGGACTACAACGACGCAGTTGAATGTTACAACGCTGCAATAACTGAATTTCCGGCCTATTTCATAGCGCAATTTGCTGGATTTCGCACCGAACCCAAAGTGGCTGTTTTGGAAAAATCCATTGAAATTCAAGGCGATGGCGAAGATAAAGGTGAGGGTCAAACCGAACGCAAAGCGATTCAAGATTAGGGTGACCGGCGAATTCTTGACGGTCGATGTGCCTGCGCCACCCGTCGAGGGCAAAGCCAACCGTGAGTTGATAAGACAACTGTCAAAACTTTTGGATGTCCCACAGTCAAGTATAACCATCAAATCGGGACATAAGAGCAGAGTGAAGGTTTTACAGATTGAAGGGATTTCGGATGCCGAGCTGGCGGAACGGTTGAAAAAGTAGTCCGTTTGGTCAGTCCGAAATTTGAAAAAATATGAATTCATGTCCTTCCGTGTTGGTGTCCACAACTTTCCACACTCTTTGCGACGCTTTATCATTTGAACCGCTATGATGGTATATCCCAAGACTTTCGATGTGATAGTGGTCGGCGGTGGCCATGCGGGTATAGAGGCAGCGCTCGCAGCGGCGCGCATGGGCGCCAAGACCTTGATGCTCGCTTTTGACCTCGACAAGATCGGTCAGATGTCCTGCAATCCGTCGATGGGCGGCATCGCAAAGGCGCATCTCATCAAGGAAGTCGATGCGCTCGGCGGTGAAATCGGCAAGGCCACCGATGCCAACGGGATACAGTTCAAGATGTTGAACACATCGAAAGGCCCTGCAGTCTGGTCGCTTAGGGCACAGGTTGACCGCGCCGCTTATCGCAAATACATGCGCAATGTCGTCGAAAATACGGAAAATTTGCAGATTCTGCAGGAAGAAGCAGTTGAGATCGTTGCGGAAAAGAACAAGGTCAAAGGCGTCATCATGAGAACCGGGATGTTCTACCGTGCCCCAGCAGTTGTCCTTGCAACTGGCACATTTTTGAGGGGCACGATTTTCATTGGGACGGTCAAGTATAGTGCCGGACGGATGGGCGAACCGCCGGCCGATGCGCTCTCAGAGTCGCTTGAACGGCTTGGAATCAAGCTCGGACGGCTCAAAACAGGAACTTCGCCTCGAGTTGACGGCCGAACGATCGACTTCGACAGGATGGAAGTCCAGCTCGGAGACGAACCGCCGAGAGGTTTCTCGTTCCGCAACCCCGTGATTAAAGGCCTCGAACAGGTGCCGTGCTGGGTTACACGGACAAACGAACGGACGCACGAGATCATCAGGGCGTCTTTTCCGCGCGCTCCTCTTTTCACCGGGATGATCGTCGGCAAAGGGCCTCGTTACTGCCCCTCGATCGAGGTGAAAGTGGCGGATTTTCCTGACAGAAGCTCCCACCGCGTGATAGTGGAACCCGATGGTCGCGACACCAATGAGTTCTATCTCAATGGGCTGGCGACTTCGATCCCAGAGGATGCACAGATCGAGATGCTCCACTCGATACCGGGACTTGAACGGGCTGTCATAATCCGTCCGGGCTATGCGATCGAATACGACTTCGTCAACCCGATCCAAACTCACCCATGGCTCGAATCAAAGATAGTCGAAGGCCTGTTCTTGGCAGGCCAGATCAACGGGACATCGGGCTACGAGGAGGCCGCAGCTCAGGGCATCATCGCAGGCATCAACGCCGTGCTCAAAATCGACGGTCAACCGCCGTTTGTCCTCAAACGGTCTGAGGCCTACATCGGCGTCCTCATCGATGACTTGACCTCGAAAGGCGTCGATGAACCCTATCGGTTGTTCACCGCAAGGGCTGAATATCGACTGATTTTGCGGATGGACAACGCACGAGACCGTCTTATGCATTACGGACTCAAATTTGGACTTATCAAGCAGTCGGAGTGGGACGAATTCCTGCGCGAAAAGGAGCTCTGGGAATCGGAGATCGCACGGCTCAAAAAGGAAAGGTTCAAGCCGAGCAAAGTGAACCAGATCTTCAACGAGGTGGGCGAATCGCAGACGAGGGATTCGTTGACCGGTGCGGACATCCTTAAACGGCCAAGAGTTAGATGGTGGCATCTTGTCAAACACGGGATCATGCGCGACCTGCCGTTCTGGATCGCCGAACGGGTTGAGACCGAAATCAAATACGAGGGCTACATCAGGCGGATGGAGACCGAAGCCAGGCGCCTCTCGAAACTCGACGATTACCCAATCCCGGAGGACATCGACTACACGAAGATCAGCGGCCTGTCGAACGAGGCGGTTGAGAAGCTCACGGCGAATCGGCCGCGGACGCTCGGCGCCGCCCTCCGCATCTCAGGCGTATCGCCATCGGATGTCATGGCGATCTACTATTGGCTCGAAGCCGGAAGATGAACTTGGGAGAAGGATTTCAACTCGGCGAGCGAATAGAGTTTTTATCCATGTGGGGTAAATTATGGATTCATGAAGCAGATTGGAATAAGGCTTCAAGATATTGGTATGCAATCAATTTAAGGGATGAGATACCGAGACAGGTGCAAGGAGTGGGTTGGTTATGAACTTTTTGGTAAAAAGAGTTGGCTATTAGTCATTTAGTTTATGGCATCTACTACAAGTGGCAGAGTATCAACGAGATACATTCTCCACGTCTCTCGCAATCTCTTTATGTAGGTAAACATCCCTATCCTCAATTCGCCCCATCGCCACTCGCCTGTCAATCTTCGCTGTCTCAC
>QNDP01000132.1 GCA_003645975.1 Candidatus Hydrothermota bacterium
AGGCGATGTGATAGCGACGATTGAGGCGGTCAAGACGGTGGCCGATGTGTATTCGCCGATCTCGGGCGAAGTCCTTGAAGTTAATGAGGATTTGACCAATGCCCCTGACACACTGAACAAAGACCCTTATGGTGGAGGCTGGCTCGCCAAAATAAAAATTGAGAATCCGTCGGAAATCGACGAACTTTTAGGCCCCGAAGACTACGAGAAATTGATAAAGGAGGAAGAATAGGATGGGGCCGTATATACCGATGACAGAGGAGGATAAACGCCAGATGCTAAAGCGCATCGGCGTGTCCTCCTTTGAGGAGCTTATCGTCGATATTCCACCTGAAGCTCGATTTAAAGGCCGGTTGCGACTGCCAGAGGCGGTGTCGGAGTATGAAGTCAAGAAAATTTTAGAAGATATTGCAGAGCAGAACCTTAGATTGACCATCTTTGCTGGCGGCGGCAGTTACGACCACTATGTCCCTGCGCCCGTCCTTCACATCATGGCAAGACCCGAATTTTACACGGCTTACACACCATATCAGGCGGAAGTCAGTCAGGGAACGCTTCAGGCGATGTATGAGTATCAGAGCCTTATCTGTGAACTCACGGGCATGGACGTCGCAAACGCATCGATGTATGACGGTGGTTCGGCGCTCGCTGAGGCCGGCCTCATGGCCTTGAGGATCAGGCCGAAACGGAATGTCATCCTGTATCCTGCGAACCTTAATCCGCTTTACAAGCGCGTCATCGACTCCTACTTTCACGGACAAAGACTTCAACTCCAAGAGGTTAAGTTTGACAATGAGACAGGTCAACTCGACCTCGATGACCTGAAGGCGAAGTTGAACGAGGATGTCGCCGGCGTCATCGTCCAGCATCCGAACTTTTTCGGTGTGCTCGAAGATGTCTTTGAGATCGAAAGGATTGTCCATGAAGTCGGTGCAGCCTTGATCGTCTCGTTCGACCCCATATCGCTCGGCATCCTTGCTCCACCGGGCGAATACAATGCGGACATAGCGGTCGCCGAAGGCCAGCCTTTGGGTCTCCCTCTTGCGTTTGGAGGTCCCTATCTCGGCATTTTCACGGCCAAGTTCGAGTATATCAGGCAGATGCCGGGCAGAATCTCTGGCAAGACGATCGATGCTGTGGGCAACACCGGCTTCGTCATGACATTGCAGACCCGTGAGCAGCACATCAAACGCGAAAGGGCTACCTCGAACATTTGCAGCAATCAACAGCTTTGCGCGCTCGGCGTGGCGGTTTACCTCTCGCTTATGGGCAAGGAGGGCATCAAAGAAGTAGCTGAACAATCGCTTTTCAGGGCACATTATCTGGCCGAAAAACTTCAAGCAATTGGCTTTCCGTTGGTGTTCAAAGGCCCGTTCTTCCGTGAGTTCGCTGTCCGCACACCCAAACCTGCGAACGAGATAGTCGATAACCTTGTCGATGAGGGCTTCTTGGCAGGTGTCCCCCTGTCGCTTTTCGGCATGGATGATGATTTGCTTCTGATCGCAGTAACCGAAAAACGGACTAAACAGGAGATGGACAGCTTTGTCTCAAAACTAAAGGAGCTTTTATGACATGAGCGTCCCGATTGAGGATGTCCTGATAACGAAAGCTGTTGCTAAGATCGTGCTCAAAGAGGCACGAGACCAGCCTTTGGCGATAGCCAATGTGTTCAGCAAGTTAAGCGATCTCGGCGTCAACATCCTGATGATCTCTCAGGGAAATTTGAGGCGTGGCAGGGCGGACATCGGGTTTGTCGTGAACGAGAGCCAAGTTTTTAAGATCCTCCAAGTCGAAGAGGAACTTAAGCAACTTGTCGATGCCAAAGAACTTGTTGTTGACCGCAAGGTCGCTTTAATAACCTTTTTCGGTGGCAAAAACATCGACAAAGCGCACGGAGTCGTCGCAAAGATCATGGACGCATTCGCAACCGTCGGTGTGCGGACCGAGATGATGGCGATCTCAGGCGATGCCTTCTCCGTGATCATCCGTGAAGAAATGTATGACAGGGCTATCGAGGCCATCAGGGAAGAACTTGAACTGGAAATAGAATAATCTCTATCACTTGACCCTTCCTCTGAACTTGTTGTTTTTCAACTGATGATATTTTTGTAAATCTTTGTCGATTATGTGTGGCATTGGCAATTTTGTTGGCGATGAAGGACTTTATGTGGAAATTTGGCTTTGTCGGTCATGATGCTTCAATGCTAACATTCGAGGAATAACCCCCACCTACTCTAAATCTCCCCTCACCCTTCAGGGCGAGGCGGAAAGATACGCCCATAGAAATCACCATGAAACTTCAGAGAACCAAAAATTGATAAATTCTTTCAAGACACAGAAGGCCACCTTTGTAGAATCGGGATATTTGTATGGAGTTTCACACACCTCTCTGGACAAGCTGAGAATTTTGTTGAACAATAAGCGACAAAACGAGGGTTTAGACGATGGAATACGAAGCTGTTATCGGTTTGGAAATTCACATCCAGTTAGCTACAAAGACAAAGCTTTTTTGCAACTGTCGAAATGAATACGGGGCAGAACCCAACACAAATGTGTGCCCGGTGTGTCTTGGACTGCCCGGTGCGCTCCCTGTGCTCAACCGCGAAGCTGTAAAACTGGCGTTGATGGCAGCAATGGCGCTCGACGCAAAAATACACCGCAAGTCGTTTTTCTACCGCAAAAATTATTTCTACCCCGACCTGCCAAAGGGTTACCAGATTACGCAATATGTCGGCTCCATAGCCACAGATGCTAAACTGACTTTCGAGATCGACGGCGTTGAGCGAACCGTCAGGATAGAACGGATGAATGTCGAGGAGGAGGCCGCAAAATCGTTTCATGCCCCGGATGGCACGGTGTTGCTTGACTTCAACCGTTCCGGAATCCCACTGCTCGAAATCGTTACCATGCCCGACATGCGCTCACCTGCCGAAGCAAGGCGATTCCTTGAGATCCTCAAGCGCACCATACGCTATATCGGCATCTCGGCTTGCGACATGGAAAAAGGCGAACTACGGGTCGATTCCAATGTGTCGGTTCGACCAAAAGGAACTGAGGAGCTCGGTGTCAAGGTCGAACTCAAAAATCTCAACTCGTTCAAAGCGGTCGAGGATGGACTTAAGTTCGAGATCCAACGGCAGATCAAAATTTTGGAATCAGGTGGGCGCGTGGTTCAGGAGACCAGACTTTGGGACGAACATAAGAAGGAAACGCGGACGATGCGCGTCAAAGAGGAGGCACATGACTATCGATACTTCCCTGAACCTGACCTGCTTCCGTTGCTCATCGACGACGAGCTGATAGAATCGGCGCGCAAGGGCATGGTCGAGCTGCCCGAAGCGAGGCGCAAGCGTTTCATCACACAATACAAACTCAACCCTCCGCTTGCTGATGTCATGGTTCACGAACGCACATTTGCAGATTATTTCGAGGAGCTGGCAGGACTCGTCACAGACAAGTCTTTGGCCGCAAATTGGCTTGCAGTCGAAGTCATGAAGGTGCTTAACGAACAGGGCATCTCGATCGAAGAGTTCCCGCTCAGGCCAAAGCAAATTGCGGAACTCCTGAAATTCGTGGAAACCAAAAAGATCACCCACAACATCGCCAAAAAGGTCTTCCAAAAGATGCTGGACGGCGAGGGAAGTGCTAAAGAAATTATTGAACGAGAAGGTCTTATAACTATGTCGGACGAGAGCGAACTGGCAAAACTTGTCGATGAGGCGATCTCCGCAAATCCAGAGATCGTTGAAAAGTATCGGAAAGGTAAGGTCGGCGTTATCGGTGTGCTTGTCGGCTACATCATGAGGAAGACACGGGGGCGCGCCAACGCCGCACTCGTTAGAAAAATGCTTGAAGAAAAACTTAAAGCATGAGCAAATGGAGGTGTTGAAATGTCAAAAATTTGTTGGGTCGTTTCCGCTATCCTTTTGATCGTAACGGCACTCCTTTCATTCCGTGTCAAACGCTACATGGGCGAACTTAAGGAGAAAGACGCTCAGATCCAAGCCGAGCGTGCTCGAATCGACAGCCTGACAGCAGAGATACAAAAGCTGCAATCCCAGATGAGCCAACTTGAAACCTTCATCAAAGCGACGGCCGCAAAACCGCAGGTCAAGCCGTCAGAACAGCCTGAAGTCGAAAAACTCGGCTTAACTCGCTACGAGAAGCAGATACTCGACCTCATCGTCAACAATCCAGACATCGACAAACTTGTCAAATTCAAACCGACACTGCCCGGCAGGTCATGGATATGCTCAAGTCCGTTGAATGTCAGATTCTTAAGCGAGGACAAGGTCTTGATAATCTTTGAGGACGGCTTGATTTCGGGCGCATTGATCGCAGAGATAACCGACCCCAATGACATCACGAAATGGAAGGTTCTTTGGCAGACTTTGCTCGAATGAGTCTTGCGACTCGCCTCTTGTTTCGGATGTGCTGTGCGTATGTTTCCGCAAATAGGTGTGTCCCATCACCTTTTGACACAAAATAGAGGTATCTGACCCGTGCAGGGTTCAACACGGCATCGATCGACGCCTTGCCCGGGGAGCAGATAGGCCCCGGCGGAAGCCCTCTGTGGATG
This sequence comes from Candidatus Hydrothermota bacterium, assembly GCA_003645975.1. GTDB lineage: Bacteria > Hydrothermota > Hydrothermia > B15-G9 > B15-G9 > B15-G9. Next base: position 4,580 of record QNDP01000132.1, read on the forward strand.
TAAGTGTTGTAAGGTGAGTCAATTTTGAGGTCTTCCGATGTCAGACGAGCCTTCCTTTTGGGCAGCACATATTCGACTGTTGCGCACGATTCCAAAGGCAATCTCCGTCTCAATCTGTTCCAAAACACCGCAGCGATTATCGGTCTTTCCGAATCGACGGCCGCTTCGCCCTCGACGATCGACGCCAATGTGAGCAGTTCATGAACCGACAGCCCAAGCCGTTTTGCCCGCTTAATCCTATTGGAATCAAGGACTTCAAAGAGACGATCCACCATCCGCTTTATCACCGCACTCTCCGATTCCGCATAAAAGAACATATAGGTGTCCGGGAACAGATACCCCTCGAGCGACTTCGGCGGTTTTATATGGTAATTCGCCATCAGGTCTGCGATAAATCTTTCGTCATAAGCAAGTTCCAGAAACCGTTCTTTGTCAAGGCCTATGGTTCTGCCCAAA
>QNDP01000133.1 GCA_003645975.1 Candidatus Hydrothermota bacterium
TCAAATCGCTGTTCAGATCAAGCCTTTTCAGTCGTTCTTTTGTTTTGCCCGGTTCTCTGGATTTATTTTTCAAGACAGACAAACTTGCTTGAGTCTCAAAAAGTTCCATTTTTATCACCTCAGTTCCAAGCCCAAGCGTTTCTTTTTGTGCGGACGATGTTTTCCACTAACCTCATCCTAAAACCTCCGAAGCAATCCTTTCATGCATCCATTTCGTTTCGAGATAATCCCTCAAAACCCTTATTTTTGTTTCTAAAAGTGCATCTTTGTCTTTGACTGGGTTCATTGTGTCCTACCTGAATCTTCCGCCTTTTTTGACGATCTTCACAACGCTTCCCTTAAGGACGGCCTTCCTTGAAAGTCGGACGCGTCCCATTTCATCGATGTCAATGACTTTCACTAAAATTTTATCGCCGGGTCTGACGATGTCCTCAACATTTTTGATCCTTCGCTCATCGAGCTCGGATATGTGCACAAGACCTTCTTTTCCCGGCAATATCTCGACAAAAGCGCCGAACGGCGCCGTCCGTGTGACTTTACCCATAAAAACTTGTCCGATCTGGATGTCTTGAACCAGCTCCTCGATCATTTCGCGCGCCTGCTCTACCGACTCCTGATCCTTGCCAGCAATCACGACTTTGCCCTCCTCACTGATCTCGATTTTGGTGTCGGTAGCGTCGAGGATTTTGCGGATTGTGCGCCCGCCGGGTCCTATGACCTCACCGATCTTCTCCTTTGGAATCCAGATCGCCAGCACCTTCGGCGCATATTTAGAAAGTTCTGTGCGCGGCTCCGCTATCGTGCGGTTCATGATGTCGAGGATGTGAAGGCGCGCTTCGCGTGCCCGCTTAAAGACCTCTGCCACCATCGAGATCGGCAAGCCCAAGATCTTGAGGTCGAGTTGGATTGCCGTGATGCCGTTCTTTGTGCCCGCCACCTTGAAGTCCATGTCGCCGTAGTGGTCTTCGTCTCCGAGAATGTCTGTAAGTAGTTGATATTTGCTGTCCTCCATCACCAAACCAATGGAAACACCGGCCGCTGCGGTCTTGATAGGCACACCAGCGTCCATCAACGAGAGTGATGCACCGCAAACTGTTGCCATAGAAGACGATCCGTTGGATTCCAAAATATCGGACACCACGCGAATCGTATATGGAAACTCCTCCTCTGGAGGGATCAAAGGTTCTATTGCCTTCTCCGCAAGTGCACCGTGTCCAATTTCACGCCTTGAAGGACCGCGCAACGGTTTGATCTCGCCTGTGGAAAACGGATGAAAGTTGTAATGAAGCATAAACCGTTTGGCTTCTTCGGGTTCGAGTTCTGATAGCCTCTGCACATCCTCAGCGGTTCCGAGTGTCGTGATGACCAAAGCCTGTGTTTCGCCTCGTGTGAACAATGCAGAGCCGTGCGTTCTCGGCAGCAACGATACCTCTGCGCTTACCGGTCGAATCTCCGTGAAATCTCGGCCATCGATCCGTCGTCCCTCCTCGATCACCATTTTCCGCATAATCTCCCGTTCCAGAAGGTAAAGTGCCCGTGTCATCTGAACATCTGCATCCGGAAATCTCTCAGCAAGCTGAGATTTGACATCGTCGGCTATCTCTTTCAATGTGTTCGTTCTGACCTTCTTCTGCGGAATGGACAGCGCCTCTTTTATGCGGTCATAGGCCAGCTCACGGATAGCCTTGTCAAGTTCTTCAGGCACTTCGATTTTCGTGTATTCGCGCTTCTCGATTTCGCCCATCTGGCTGAGGAGATGTTCCTGAAGGTGTTCGATCTGTTCGATGTAGGGCATCGCGAATTCGATGGCACCGAGCACAACATCCTCTGGAACTTCTTTTCCGCCGAACTCGATCATGGTGACCTCGCCGTTGGCGCCCGCAATCAACATCTCGAAGTCGCTCTGGTTCAACTGACTATTTGTCGGATTGAGCACATATTCGCCGTTGATTCTGCCGACTGTAACTGCGCCGATCGGTCCGTTGAACGGGATGTCTGAGAGCATGAGTGCCGCCGAAGCGCCGATAAGGCCAAGCACATTGCCCTCGTTTTCCATGTCGTAGGACAGAAGATAGGCGATCACCTCGACCTCATCGGTCATGTCCTTTGGAAAACGGGGTCTGATTGCGCGGTCAATTGCCCTTCCGTAAAGGATTTCGCGGTCGCGCGGCTTGCCTTCGCGTTTGATGTAACCGCCGGGTATCTTTCCAGCGGCATAAGCCTGTTCACGGTATTCGACGAGCAACGGAAGGAAGTCGAGAGGTTCTTTTGCTCTTTTGGACACTACGGTTACGAGCACGACGGTGTCGCCATAGCGGACAAGTGTGTGTGCATCCGCCTGCCGAGCGACGCGACCTGTCTCGATTGTCAAGACCCTACCAGCTAACTCAAGTTCAACCTGCCTTAGCATAATCTTTTACTCATCCTCTCAATCCGAGTTTTTTGACGACTTCTCTGTATCGAGCGAAATTTTCGCGTTTCAGATACCTGAGCAGCGCCTTGCGCTGGCCGACCAGCTTTGTAAGTCCATATCTTGTATGGACATCTTTGCGATGGCGCTTCAGATGTTCCGTCAAATATTTGATCCTTGCTGTGAGGAGTGCGATTTGCACTTCAGGTGAACCGGTATCTCCCGGATGTCTTGCCCACTCCTCGATGATCTTGCGCTTATCCTCTTTGCTCAACATTCCAGTTGCACCTCCTTTGGACTTGTAAGCCTTTTTAAATAATTTCTAACATGTTGAGAGTATTTATTTTGCTGCCCACCTCCATCCTTACCTACACCCCACCTGTATCCTCTGTGCACTAACAAATCGGAGGAAAGCTATAAGAAAAGCTCAGCAACTTTCCTTCATCAACTTCTCTATCAAAATTCCTAACAATAACCCTCTTAAGATTCCCTTTGACTCCATCGACTTCTCTTTCATCTTCGACTTCGTCAAGGACAAATATTATAAGCCCAGAGGCGCTCATAGCTATAACCTTATCTCCCTCTTCAAGGCCCTTCTCCTCATCGATCTTGGCATAGCTCGCTCCGAAAAAGACTTCGCCAACAAGCTCCGTTTCAACACCAAACTTGCTTTCCTCTGCGGCCTCTCCTTCGGTAACGTCCCATCCCACACTATTTTCCACCACTTCAGAAATAGACTCGGACGCAAGATATTCTTCGACATCTTTCTCAACCTCAAGCCACCTGTCAAAAAGGCTCAGAAATTCTGAAACATCGGAGATAAACCGGAAATTATTGTCAAATTTATTGATGGAGAGGACAAAACACGAAGTCGTTGGACCACAATGAGGGTAGTGAATTATGCGTCAAAGTGTTTCTGAGGCAAAAAGTGTTCTGATCATTTTTAATTTTTATTGTCTCCCTCAAACTCATTCCACAATCTTCCATATTTCAGCAACCTCAAACCAAATGATCATCCTTTCCAGAGACCAATGTAAGAAATGCTCCCCTATAGGGGCATTTTGGGAGTTCATAGATTCCTTAAGGCATCCTCCAATAGTTTTATATACTTATTTCTGATGGCGCGCACCATTCCCAGATTTGCAGATGCTCTTACACATATACCGAGGTATCTATTCCCCGGCAAAGGGCTAAGAGTAACAATGTGAGTGTTCGACACAAACATATACTCGCCGGGTATTCCCCAATTTGTTATTTCAAATGCCTTGTCAACCTCAGCTTTGGCTCTCGCAAACATCCCAGAAGGGATAGAAATATCCGTGTTTTTATCAGATGCTACACCTGCTAAAGGAAGTCCTTCTGAATCTACCACGGCTGCCGCTACAAACTCATCGAGTTTACCAGCTAACTCTCCGAGAAGTTTTTGGACCTCTCTCATGATTCATCCTCCTTTTTAAGGTTTGAGCCTTTTAAATAATTCCCAACATATAAGATGTTGTTCCCCTATTTTATCTACACCCCACCCGCCTGTATTCTCTGTGCTCAACAACTTTTCTTCATCAACCTCACTGTCAAATACCTTGTCTGAGGCTGTGCCTCTCAAAATTATCTACGACTCCATCGACTTCTCTTTCATCTTCGACTTTGTCAAGGGTAAACATTATAAAGAGGGTAAAGTATTTCGTATAGGACTTTGATTGAGCCAATGAATACCATTTCGTATAGATTTTTGATGAGCCAATTCGATTCGTTGACACATCATCACCGAACATCTAAAATAAGTGCCCAACTTTTGAGGAGATAGCTCTCGATAAAGGAGTTGAGATTATGAAAGTTCGCTCATCAGTGAGGAAAATTTGTCCAAAATGTAAGATTATTCGCCGCAGAGGCGTGGTTATGGTTATATGTGAGAACCCAAAACACAAGCAGAGGCAAGGATAAGGAGGTAGAGCAGAATGGCGAGAATAGCAGGCGTGGATCTGCCGAAAAATAAACGGATAGAGATCGCATTGACTTATATCTATGGAATCGGGCTCTCAAGGGCAAAGAAAATCTTAAAGGCCGCAGAAGTTGACCCCGACAAGAGGGTTAAAGATCTTACGGCCGAAGAGGTCGCAAGACTCCGTGCTGAGGTCGATAAATACAAGGTCGAAGGCGCTTTGAGAGCTGAGGTTCAGAGAAATATCAAAAGGCTGATAGACATCGGCTGTTATCGCGGGGTGAGACACAAGCTCGGCCTTCCGGTTCGTGGCCAGAGGACGAGGACAAACGCTCGAACCCGTAAGGGACCACGTGGTAACATCTTCAAAAGAAAACGCAAATAGTCCATCGAGGGGGTTGAACTATGCCGAGAAGAGGTAGAGGAGAGACTGCACGTAGAAAAAAGAAAGCCAAAAAGGTGGACAGTGTTGGAATAGTCCATATTCAGTCCACTTTTAACAACACTATCGTAACCGTCACAGACCTCAAAGGAAATACCATTACATGGGCAAGCGGTGGAACTGTCGGGTTTACAGGGACACGCAAAAGCACGCCCTTCGCTGCGTCGCGCGCAGCAGAGAAAGCAGCACGTGAAGCTAAGGAACTCGGAA
>QNDP01000134.1 GCA_003645975.1 Candidatus Hydrothermota bacterium
ACAATTTCGTCTCAAGGCTCTTTGAACAATGGAGACTGTTTTTCGGAGAGGTCGCAGGTTACGAGGCCGCAGCAGGCAGGATCAGACATCGTAAACAGCTCTTAGCTTTCGCCCATTCTATGGGCTTAAATCTGAATCACTTCGACATCCCGAAGATCTTCTTCGCAGTCCACACCTATTTCTCTTTCATCGGCTAAAACATAGCAAGGCTTGTCCGTCAGGTCTATTCCGGAGGCAAGTTCGGAGCACCTTCCCTGAAAAAACTCGCTGTCCTGAGCGGTGAACCACTCCGCACCGAACTTGAGCGGATGGAAAACGGCGCCTTCTTCAAAACTCTCGGCATCCTGAACCTACTTGAGGGCGATTTCTTCGCTTGGTATCTCAAAGCATGGAACCCGAAGGTCGAAAACGCACTCGTCTCGATACTCAATAAACTCGGAGACTACAATCCGACGACCATAGAGGACGACCCTCACAGCGTCAGAGACCTCCTTAAAAAGCTCTATCACTACCTCTTGCCCAAAGAGATCCGACACGATCTCGGCGAATACTACACACCTGACTGGCTCGCTGAACGCCTCCTCGAACAGCTCAACGAACCGCTGTTCCAAAAGGCTCCCACCAAGCGCATCCTCGATCCAAACAAACGCCTCTTAGACCCCGCCTGTGGCTCCGGAACTTTCCTCGTGCTTGCCATCCGAGCAGCCAAACAAAACTTGATCCGTGCAGGTTATGCCGAATCCGCCATCCTTGACCTAATACTGAAAAACATCGTCGGCATCGACCTGAACCCGTTGGCCGTGCTTGCCGCACGAGTGAACTACCTCCTCGCCATAGCCGACCTCCTGCCGTTCCGTCAGAAGGATGTCGAAATACCCATCTATTTGGCCGACAGTATCCTGACACCACACAAAGGCGCCGAACTCTACGAGCAGAACAGAATCGTCTTGGACACTGTCGTCGGAAAGTTTCAAATCCCAAGCGCTGTCAACACCAGAAGAAAGCTCGAACGCCTGACAAATATCCTCGAAGAATATGTCGAAAGCAACTTCTCAGTGGACGCATTCGTCGAAAGATGCAAATCGGAAATAGAAGACCTATCTCGTGAGCCTGAAGCCGAGTCCACCTTGAAAGAACTCTTTGAAAAGTTCAGATCGGTCTATCTCAAAGGGTTCAACGGCATCTGGGCGAGGATTATGAAAAACGCCTTCATGCCCATATTCCTCGAAAAGTTCGACTATGTTGTCGGAAATCCGCCCTGGGTCAACTGGGAGAGCCTGCCTGAAGGGTATCGAGAGCAGACCGCAGAGCTATGGCAAAAATATGAGCTATTTCCGCACAAGGGGTTCGACGCCATCTTGGGCAAGGGCAAAGATGACATATCGATTTTGATGACCTATGTCGCAATAGACAAATACCTCAAGGACAAAGGAAAACTCGGATTCGTAATAACTCAAAGTGTGTTCAAAAGCTCAGGAGCGGGGCGTGGTTTCAGGAAGTTCCGATTCAGCAACGAGCAAGATGTCCACCTCAAAGTCATCCATGTTGATGACATGAGCGAACTTCAGCCGTTTGAAGGGGCGACCAATCGGACGGCTGTTGTGATCATTCAGAAGGGACTGCCGACGGAATATCCTGTGCCCTACACATATTGGAAAAAGGTGAAGCGCAGTCGGTTGGACTACAACGCCAAGTTGGACGAGATAAAGGAGCGGACTAAGCGTTTGCATCTAAGTGCGGCGCCGATCGACGAGTCCGACCCGACAAGCCCTTGGTTGACCGCCCGACCAAAGGTCATAGGAGCCATAAGAAAAGTGCTCGGCAAGTCGGAATATAGGGCTTTTGAAGGGGTTAACACAGGCGGAGCAAATGGTGTCTTCTGGCTCAAAATCTTAACGGTGCGACCAGATGGGCCTCTTGTGGTTGAAAATTTGACAGAAGGAGCCAAGCGTAAGGTTGAACAGGTGATGGCAGCTATTGAGCCGGACTTGGTCTATCCCTTACTTCGAGGCCGAGATGTAAAGCGTTGGTATGCAAAGCCTTCATGCTATATCCTCCTGACGCATCTCGAAGGAGAAGGCCTAAAAGCTATACCGCCGGATGAGATGCAACGGAAATGGCCGAAAACATGGATCTATCTCACGAAATTCGAGCAGGTTTTGAGGGAAAGGTCGGGTTTCACGAGGTATTTTACGAGGAAAGGCAAAGACGGAGAGACGATAGAAACAGGTCCATTCTATTCGATGTTCAACATCGGGGATTACACCTTTTCGACTTGGAAGGTCGTGTGGAAATACATTGCTTCGGACTTCGTTGTCGCAACAGTCGGCCCTGCTGAAGGAAGGTGTGTGATTCCAAACGAAAAATTGATGCTGATCCCCTGCGAAAGCCCCGAAGAAGCTTACTTCCTGACGGCCGTTTTGAACTCGACACCTGTGCGTTTCACTATACGCAGCTTTTTCATCCAAACACACATAGCTCCATACACCATCAAGCAACTCAACATTCCAGCATTTAACAGGGAAGATCCTGTCCACCAAAGGCTTTCCGAGCTGTCAAGAAGGGCGCATGAGGTCGCACTTCGAGCTTACGATGACGACGAAAAGGCCGAGAAGGAACTTAACGAGATAGAAAAGGAAATCGACAAAACAGCGGCCGCCATTTGGAACCTAAGCGACAAGGAATTGCAGGAAATTAAAAGAAATCTCACTGAACTCAAAAGATGAAGGATTTCCTTAAAAACTGATCAGGAGGTGTTGAAATGGAAAGGATTGAAGGACTTCCCAAAAGTTACCTTAGCTATCCTATGGTGGCAGCCGTCGTCGGCGTCAAAGAAGCGTCCAAAATCAACTTCATCCCTGTCGTGTGGCATGTCCAGCTCTCTTTTGATCCGCCACTTTACGGCGTCGCAATATCGCCAAAGAGGTTCTCGCACGATATGATCCTGAAGGCCGGAGAGTTCAGTGTGAATTTCCTGCCGTTTGAGCACGCTGAACTCATCGCAAAACTCGGCTCAACATCCGGCAGGGATGTCGATAAGGTCAAAGAGTTCGACATCAAACTGAGAGATCCTGTCAAACTCGATGTGCCGATAATCGACGGAGTTTATGCCGCTTTTGAATGCGAACTGATAGAACATTCGGCCTTTGGCGGTGATCACACATTTTTTGTTGGAGAGGTCGTTGCAACCCACTTCGATCCCAATGTGTTCGATGAAAAATTGACCTTAGAACCACAAAAGGTTCTCCCAACTTTGTATCTCGGAAAGTATAAGTTTCTAACGGTTGACCCGAAAAGTTTAAGAATCATAAAGGGATAGGGATTTCATGGTCGGGCAGGATGTGGAGCGACCTTTCGCTTACGGCTTCCATGCAACACCGGCTCTATGGGTGTTCGTCCCTCTGGCCATCGGCCTCGCCATAGCTCCACATACACAAATAGCTGCTGTCGCCTCGTTCTTCGCTGTCCTGATAGCATTGATATTCAGAAGGACACTTTTGGTATTCCTTTTGATCCTTCCGTTGGCTGTGCTTTACCGCCGAAGTTTCGACCGTAAGGACGCCTTTTTCGACCAACTCGTCGGCGAACGAGTGAAGGTCAGGATAAAAGTTTTGAGTCCATTGAAATGTGAAATTTCGGAGATACTGACGGATTCGGGTTTTGCGCCGTTCGGCGCTCGGATAGGTTACAGCGGGATCAAGCTTCCCGAAGGGACAGAAACGGTTGGAGAAGGTGTGATAACGGAGGCGCCAAGATGGCGCTATCAGATGACCGGACTGCACTATGTCCTTGATTTCGAGGGTAGTTCATCGATATCGCCCAAGCCGTCTTTTCGCACAAAAGTCCGTGAAGCGATAAAAAGCACAATCGAGGAGGCTGCATGGGATTCTGTCAATTCCGCTTTGATGACAGCTTTCCTATTGGGCGAGCGATACGAGGTGCCTTATGAGCTTCGCAACGACTTCAGAAGGTGTGGAGTTTACCACCTCTTTGCGATCTCAGGACTTCATGTCGGTCTGCTTTTCACGATATTGCTTGCCATAACGATGTTCCTGCGCATTCCCAGAAGGGTTGCCATCGCTTTGTCCGGATGCGTCATGGGGTTATACGGCTATCTTGTCGGCTTTAGCCCGTCAATTATGCGTGCGCTTCTGATGTTGTGGTCATTTACGGCGGCCATGATCGCATCGAAGCGGGTTTCGACGCTCAATGTGCTTGCATTTTCTGGCGTTCTCACTCTCCTGTTGCGCCCTTATTACATCGAAAATCTTGGGTTCCAACTCTCATATCTGGCGACTTTTGGCATCCTTCTGTATCTGCCGGCTATAAACTCGATGAAAGGGAAGTGGCTGAGGCGCATCCTGATACCCATCCTCGTTTCACTGAGTGCCTCAGTTTTTACAACACCACTCGTTTCAAACAAATTCGACTACATCTCTCTCATTTCACCGATCTCAAGCGTAGTTTTATCGATGGTTTTATGGGTCGCACTTGCCGAACTTTCGGCGTTTCTGCTCACAGGATTGCGTCCCTTTGCCGTGACAGCAAATTGGGCTGTCGGAATCATGAGACTCTTTGTTGGCTATCTTTCGCAGTTCAATTTCATCGCTTTGGACATCAAATTTTCTCAATTCGTGGTAGTCCTTTGGCTGATAGTCGTAACCCTTTTAGGATTCACGCTTAGGGTAAAACTCACCAGAAGGTTGCTGTTTTGAAACAGATTCGGACAGTTTTTGTCGTGATAGACCGCCAAATGGCTGATTTTGCTGTTTTCACAATCAAAAAGAGTAGGGCGTTTAGCCCCACTCTATCCTTGCGGTTAAGGTTGTTTTACTGCTCAACTTTTCAGGGCGAAATCGACGGTGGCTATTTCCACCCGTCTAAGGTCTGTTCCATAAGGTGCTTCGAGTAGCATAGCAGCATGGCTTGGACAGGCCGCCACACAGATGCCGCAACCTTCGCAGATCTCAGGGGTCACTTTGGCGACGCGCGTCTCCTC
>QNDP01000135.1 GCA_003645975.1 Candidatus Hydrothermota bacterium
TCAAATTTGAGGGATTTTGTTCCGTTTGTGAGGGACAAGGTTAAAAGGAGCAAGATGTTAAGCTTCATCTTCCACTTTCACCTCCGCCTCTCTGAGATACTTGGCGGCCTCCTCCGGCGGCGTCGGATTGATGTAAAGGCCTGAGCCCCACTCGAAGCCGGCTATCCGCGTCAATCTGGGGATGAGCTCTATGTGCCAGTGGTAATCGTATTGGAGAGTTGACCAGTAGTATTCCCGTCCCGGTCTCGGATGAGGCGACGGAGCTGTGTGGAGCACCATGTTGTAAGGTGGGTCTCCCAAAACCGTTTTGATCCTCAAAAGCATGTCTTTGAGCACCCGTGCAAGTTCAAGCAACTCATCATCGTTGAGCAGTGCAAAATCGTGTAGATGTTTTTTGGGAAACAGCCATGTCTCAAACGGAAAAGCCGAAGCGAACGGCGTCCATTCCACATAGTTCTCGTCCTCATAGACGATCCTGTCTCCAAGCATAAGTTCCTGTTTCAACAAATCGCAGAAGATGCAGCGCTCCTTTCGAATGTAGTGTTCCCGTGCCGTGTTCAGTTCTCCAACTACGACCGGCGGAATGATCGGCGTCGCTATAAGTTGGGAGTGAGGATGTGAGAGCGAGGCGCCCGCCTCTCCGCCGTGATTCCTGAAGACCAGGATGTATCTGAACCTCACATCCTTGCGAAGGTCTCGAATCCTTTCACGATAAGCTATCAGGACTTTCTGGATGTGGTGCACGGGCAGATCGGCGAGCGAGACATCGTGCTGCGGCGATTCAATTATCACCTCATGCGCGCCTATGCCGTTGACGAGGTCGAATATACCGAGTCCCTCCCGTTTAAGTTCGCCTTCAATTCTCAGCGCTGGGTATTTGTTGGGCACGACACGCACTTCCCAGCCGGAGGTGTTGGGCTGACGCCCTTCCGGTGCTATGACGAATACCTCTGGCGGCGTCTTTGCCTCATTGCCGTAGCAGAACGGGCAACTTCTGACATCGACCTTCGGTTTTTCGCGCGGTCTGATGTATTCGTGAGCGCGCCTCGCACGCTCTGTTGAAATGATCACCCATCTTGAGCGTATCGGATCATATCTCAATTCAGGCATTTACAGCCTCCTATGGCTTCACCATGCTATTGATTTTGTGTAACAACGGCAATACCACGAGTCGAGCAAGGCCGATGTTAGCTGTTTTTTGCGGCATTAGGAGCAACAGAATACCATTCCTCATCAAATAGGCCGTGATGATATAGTTCGATGTGCGGATGGTAAGCTCCTCGTATTTGCCCAAGTTTCCGAACTCCAGAAAATTGCGGATATTAGAAATTGCCTCTCCTAAAAATCCACCTATCACTCTGGACAATTCATTCGGAAACGGTGTTTCCGGCACACACAATATCGGCAATCCGTCCGGATTCATAAAGATAACAGTTGTGCCACTGCCGATTTTGTCGGCGATTGTGTTCAGGACAGCTTTGAGTTCTTCTTTTGAAGACATTTAACCCTCCCCTTTACGATGAAAATGTGAAAGTAACGACAGATGCGTTATGAAAGCCGATCGGCATCCCCGGACCTTTCGATATTTGTCCCTGAAAATCGCAGCCGAGCATTGGAACATTTATTTCCGTGTAAATTTTGAAAAGTTCTTTGGAGAACCGTTCGGCAGACGCCCGAAACCGAGCCGTGTCTTCAAAGACCACGGCACCAGATGGAACCTTTTGATATACAAGTAATTTTGCTTGAGCAGCCGCCCTGCGAGCCGCCTCGCTTAGTGAATCCACAACTGCTTGGCAGACAAAAAGTTTGGCATCCCTCGGCACTCTACCACCAAGTATCAATCCCCCGTCGTCGGTCGTCCCGATGACCGCACGAGGCTCGGGCACATCCGACAGAACAGTCTCAAAACTTATCATAAATTTACTCAACACATCTTCCATTTCGGAAACACTGGTCTCTTGCTGGCTCAGATCGTCCATGAAAACATCTAAAGCAGGTCGGCCATCGATCTCCTCAATGACATTGCCGTGCACCTTTGTTGCCAGATGCGGCTCCTGTGAGACCTTTATTAAGCCGAAGTCCGCGCCCACACCCATAGCTCTGCGACTCGATATCGCAACAACGATTACACCATTATTAAATTCGTTCGATTTAAAAATGACCCCACTGTTTGAGATACCGCCGACTATCTGCATTCCCGGCGGAATGTCCAGCTCCCAAATAAAATCGGCAATATCGTCGCCCACATCCGGACGGCTGCTTCCAACAAACATCAGGATGGATGTGTAAGGAAATCCTTCGCTCAGCGACTTGCGGTGAAATTCGAAAATCTTATGGAACAAAGGCTCAACACATCGTCTTGTATCCTGTTCGATCCCTCTGCCTGATAGCACGACAAATCGCATGTCGGTGCTGTAAATAGCCCCAATTGCAATTCCTTGCCTAACTATTCCCATCTGTGAAAAGATGGTTCCGTTTGAAAGTGCTCCCACTATGTGAGCTGGAATGACCTCTCTTATCGACTTCAGGACAGCTTTGATGTCTTGGGTAGGATTTGTGAAAACGAAAACGAGCTGTGGCATTTTGCCTTTCAGCTTATCAAGCAAAGAGAAAGCGATTGATCGAATGGATTGAGGCGAGATTGTTCCGGATTTTAGCATTGTGGCGAACAATGTTGGCATCTTGCTTCACCTTTCGCTCTGTGCAAGTTTTTCCAGACCAATGTCTTGGGACATCCTCTCAAGAAAATGCGTATCAAGCTTGCCTGATAGGAAATCGGGATGCTCGACTATCCTCAAGTGGAATGGGATAGTGGTTTTAATACCCTCGATTATGAACTCTTCAAGGCTCCTTTTGAGGCGTGCGATTGCCTCTTTACGGTTTCTACCGTGAACGATCAATTTTGCGACCAAAGAGTCGTAATTTGGCGGAATGGTGTAGCCTGCAAATACATGCGTGTCGATGCGGACGCCGGGGCCTCCGGGCTTATGGAGAAGCTCTATCCTGCCGGGTGATGGCGCAAAATCGTTATCCGGGTCTTCTGCGTTGATCCGTGCTTCTATCGCATGGCCTTGAAGTTTGACATCGCTCTGGGAATATCGAAGTTTTTCACCCGATGCGATCAGTATCTGCTCTTTAACCAGATCTACGCCTGTAACCATTTCGGTGACAGGATGTTCTACTTGGATCCTCGTGTTCATCTCCATGAAGTAAAAGTTGCCGTCCTCATCGAGCAGGAACTCCATAGTGCCAGCGGATGTGTAACCTATGGCTTTGGCTCCGCGGACGGCCGCCTCTCCTATCCTTTCTCTGAGTTCCTCATCGACGGCCGGAGATGGCGATTCTTCCATCAATTTCTGATGGCGGCGCTGTATAGAGCACTCGCGTTCACCGAGATGGATCACATTGCCGTAGTTGTCGGCAAGTATTTGGACCTCGATATGACGAGGACGCTCGATGTATCTTTCGATGTAAAGTCTTGGGTCGCCGAATGCGACCGTTGCTTCGGCCTGAGCAATTTTGAAATTGTGGATAAGCTCATCTTCGTTCTTTGCTATCCTCATGCCTCGTCCCCCACCGCCTGCCGCCGCCTTGATGATGACCGGAAATCCAACCGTTTTGGCCGCCTCAAGCGCGTGTTTGACATCCCAAATGGGTTCATCGATCCCCGGAAGGACAGGCACACCGGCCTCTTTCATCGCCCTTTTCGCCTCGATCTTGTCGCCCATCCTTGCCATAACTTTTGAGGACGGTCCGATAAAAACGAAGCCGCTCTCTTCAACGACCTCAGCGAAATCTGGGTTCTCTGCAAGGAAACCGTAACCCGGATGGATTGCATCGACGCCGGCCACATCAGCGGCGGCCATTATTCGCGGGATGTTGAGATAACTGTCTTTGGGCGCAGGAGGGCCTATCCTCACAGCGTAATCAGCGAATTGGACATGAAGGGCATGTTCATCGGCTTCGGAATAGATCGCCACCGATTCTATTCCCAGCTCTTTGAGGGCATAAATTATTCGGAGAGCAATCTCACCACGATTGGCAACGAGGACTCGCTTGAACATGGTGCTTGATTTTAACGCAACACAACCACCTTCTCAACGAATGACCTTGCTCCTATGTCGGCTTTGACAAAATAGATTCCTGACTCCAAAGGAATCGAAAATAAAAGGGCATCCGAATTGACAAAGAATTCGCCTCTGAATGCCCTTGTCCCATTAAGTCGATAGATGGAAACCATCACATTGGACTTCAGTTCGGCATCAAACCTCAAATGGAGCCTTCCACCTGAGTCGTAAAACACACTTTTGAATCCATGGCAGGGCAGGAGACTATGAGGTTCGTCGTCTTCGGAGTTGGACGAGAGGTCTGACAGCTCCACATCATCGACATAGAACGGGCCGACAGTCGATTTCTCATTGGATGTGTAGAACCTTAAAGCGACGATCAGCTTCTGGGCGTTTGGGGGCGCAGTCCATTCCCATTCAAGTCTTTGCCACTGAGGTGAATCAGTTGAATACACGCTCGACCAGTCGTTATCCGGATAGCCCGATTCGTTGAACCATCTGACGAAAATCCTCGCTCGGCCAGTAACATTGTCCAGAACCCAGAATGAGATGTGATACCTATGACCACCAGTGATTTGGACTGTGTCGGAGTAGATGTTTTTGCGGTCGTCAGCGTTCACGATCTTCAGACTCCTCTGACCGGAATGGACAACGCTGAGCTCCTCGCTCCAAGTGATCCCGTTGTCGCGATACCAGTTGACAGGGTCGCCTCCTGACCATTGCTCGAAGCCTGCGTTCGGAATCGGGTTGCCTCCCGATGTTTGAACGAAATAGCTGAAGGTGTCGGATTGAGCCGTCGCATTGGAATCGTCGATAGCCCAAACAAAATATCTGACCTCGGTTCCTTCGGGGTTCGGCATGATTTTGAAGAAGGATGTATCGCCGA
>QNDP01000136.1 GCA_003645975.1 Candidatus Hydrothermota bacterium
AGACCCGATTTTTTTTGCTTGCAAATTGCATCAAAAATTTCATTTTCAGACGGTTATGGGATGCCAATGTCCTTCAGAAGCTCGTCGAGGTCGAACTTCTTTTCCGCAGGTTCCTCTTCAGCAGCCGGTTTTTCAAAAGCTTCCGGTTTAAGTTCGCCTGTGAAGAAGGTCTCTTCGGGTTTGGCCTCGATCTCCGCCTTTCTTTCGGCCTCTCTTTCACGCAAAGCCATCTCCTCGAAAGGTTTCCAAATCTTTTCGTCTCTATCGGAAGCGACGCCACGCATCCTCAGCTTAAGGTCTTCGCGCTTAGTGGCATAGTCGAGCGCAGTCTCCTCATCGATAACGCCTTTTTTCCAGAGGTAGAACAAGGATTGTTCAAAAGTTTGCATTCCGTAAGGGATAAAACCTTCGGACATGGCTTCATAAAGTTCGTCGAACCTTTCGGGCGAGAGTATAAGTTCACGAATTCTCGGTGTATTTACGAGGACCTCGACGGCCGGCACGCGTCTCTTTCTGTCGATTGTCGGTATAAGTCTTTGGGATATAACTGCTTTTAGCACGGATGCAAGCTGGACACGGATCTGGTTTTGGCGGTAGCCCGGGAACATGCTGATGATGCGGTTCACGGTTTCCTTAGCGTCGAGTGTGTGCAGAGTTGACATCACAAGATGGCCTGTTTCAGCGGCCATGAGGGCGGTTTCGATCGTCTCCAGATCGCGCATCTCACCGACCATGATGACCTCCGGGTCTTCGCGCAGGGCGTCGCGCAGTCCTTGAGAGAACGATGGGGTGTCGAAGCCAAGTTCACGCTGTGAGACCAAGCTGAGTTCGTCCTTGAACACATATTCGATTGGGTCTTCAATAGTTATGATGCGAACCGATCTCTCTCGATTTATCTTGTCGATCATAGCAGCCAATGTGGTGGACTTACCGCTGCCGGTTGTTCCTGTTACCAAGATCAGGCCGCGCTCCTCCTCAGCCAGCCTTTCGATAACTTTTGGAAGGTTGAGTTCTTTGAAAGAGCGGACTTTGTCAGGTATGAGCCTTGCCACCAGAGCGAGCTGTCCCATCTGATGGAAGATGTTGATGCGCAACCTTCCGGTTTCCGGATGTTCATAGGCCAAATCGACCGAGAGCCTTTCAGCGAGTATCTTTTTATGCCTTTCGGCGGTAACTTCATCGACTATCCGCTTCATCATCTCCTCTGTGACCACCGGATGTTCGCCAAATCGAACGAGTTGTCCTTCAATTCTAAAAAAAGGATGTGTGCCCACTTTCAAATGGATATCCGAAGCGCCTCGATTTTTTGCGGCTTTAAAAATTGTAAATGCTGCTGATACAGGCATATCCCTGCCCCTCCTTTCGTTCCAATCTTTGCTGATTCATTCCTTAGAGTTCGAACGGTTAAAGCTCTTCAAAATCTGCTTGACATGAGGGGTTAACTCAAATGGATCGAGATACTTCTGAATCAAGACCATGTGGAAAATGTGCTCGTTACCTTTTCCAAAACCGTCCAATTCAAGCTTTATGGGGGCAAGGCCTCTATGGACAAGTTCGTGTCGCAGTGAGCCATAGGCGCAGAGGATGAATGCCTCACCAACGAGAGGGTAATCGGAAATCCAGAGCGGATGGAATACCTTACCGTCCATTTCTATCGTCGGCTCCGGCCTCACGGATTTCGCCAGGAGTGAGCCTTTATAGACAATCGTGTCGGTATCCGAGCGGACTATCGTTGCCTCGATCCTGTATTTGTAAATTTTGATCGAGTTCCTCATTATAGAGTCAAGTGGCTCGGACAGTTTAATTTCCGTGAATTTGCCGATGGTCTTGTAAACTATGCCTTCAATAAAGTAAAAGAACCATTCATCAAAGGATTCCTTTTCACAGAGAGAGTCAAGGAAATTTATGAAATAAACCGACTTTCCGTTAAGATCGACGATCATTGCCTCTTTTGTGCCCCCTCCACTGTCGGCCATGGTCATAATTTTTGCGAGGATTCCCTCTTTGAGGTTCGCCAGACCCTTACCGTGGAGGTGCAGGCTAACGGTGTCTTCGCCAAAAAATTGAGAATAATAAACATCCCATTCGCCGGCTATGGCGAATTTCGTGGCTGTAAGGCTAACAATTGCGACCAATAAAAACCCCATTTTGAGAATCCCTCCTTTGGCTTTTGATTTTCAAATAGATTTGGATTTGTGTTTCTTTTTGCCTAAGTCTGTGCTGCTCCAAACCCTTCCGGTCTTTTGGTCGATGTAATAATAGCCTCCATAAGGCTCAGTCGGAATGGAGTCGATGAGACCATACATTTTGAGTTCGATGATACTTCTGGGAAGGCGGTTGAACTTCGATTTGAAAACTCTGACGGCGGATTCAAGCATGTAGATGTCCCTGAGAGCCTTAAGTCTTTTGAGGATGGGTTTACGGGTGCGTTCGTCCTTGATTGTTGCGAGTAACCCTTCAAGGAAGTTGATGGCGGTGCGAATATCGCCGGCGCGGCTGCGCAGCCTTGCAGCGAGCAGAGGCACATAGCTCGGAGCGCCCGGTTTGCGCGCAGCCATAGAAAGATACTCAGCCCCTTTTAAAGTGTCTCCGATGAAGTAAAAATTGACAAAACCGAGATAAAACGGGATGAGCCAATCGTCCGGTCGAGCTTTAAGTCCTTTCAAAAGAATCCGTTCCGCATCTTTAGGCATGTCGCCCTGCCATGTTAACACTGCTCCAGCAAAGATGTAAGGAATCTGAAACTTCGGATCCAAATCTGTTACAAGGTCGGTCAACGCAACGAGATATTTCCAGTCCTTTTCTGTGGCCTTCTTCTCAAAATTGCGCTCACCATAGGTCAATGTGAGGCGCATCCAGAAAAAGTCTGATATGGCGTTATCAAACTCAAGTGAAAAAGCTTTGATGTATTTCGCTTTTGGAACCCAATATGATTTGACTTTAAGCTTTTGGCTGCTGATTCTTGAAGATGACATGGCTATCATCGCGACGGATGCTGCGAGTCCGACGCCGTAAATCGTCCACTTTTTCAATGTCCTCATCTTCATCATTTGAATTCCTTCCGCTCAAATATGATGGTGGCCAATATCATGAGCAGAAGTGCGTATCCCAAGCAATAGACGAACATGAAGATCAGTGTCATCGAAGGCGGAACCTCCCCGTAAACCACAGGCACCTTGAGGTCAAACTTCGATAGGTCCGGAAAAATCGTGGCTGTCAGATTGAGGATATAACTCGTTATGCCTGTTTGCTTCGCTGCGGCTCCGCGCAGGATGTCGATCGAGTGCCCGATTATGTAAATGCCTATGGTGGCGAAGGCGGCTATGAACGGCGATGTGAACACCGAAAAGAACAGGGCTGAGGCAGCGATCACGATGACCTGTAGAAAGGAGCCGTAGATCGCTGCAAGCAGTTTTATGTCAGGCGCTTGCGCATACAGGTAAAGCAGGACATAGAGAAAGACAGTCATGAGGACAAAGTTGACGAAGACTATGCCCAAGAGACCGAGATAGCGGCCGAAAACGAAGGAACTACGCCTGATAGGCTTTGACAGAATCACATAGATCGTTCGTTTGTCCATCTCCCTGTGGATCAGCTCCACGCCGACAAAAATTGCGACAAGGATGCCGAAAAGCGAGATAAACGAGAGTCCGAAATCAGCAACGATTTTGTATCTCTCCGCAAAAGTGAACTCCGAGAGAACTATGGAAGACAGGAGCATAGCTATTGCGAATATGACGATTCCCCAAAACAGACGGCTCCTTGCCCCTTCTTTGAAAGTTCCGCTTGCTATCGCTATGAGCGCCTTCATGATTGGACATCCTCCTCCTGTTTTTGCTGTTGTTCCACAGGCTCCTCAGTTTCCACAGAGGTTTCCACTTGCGTTTCCACCGTCTCCTGCTCTTCTGTTGTTCGTTCCATAACCTCGACCTCCTCAAGGAAGAGTTCTTCGAGAGTCCGCCTGTGCGGCTCCACAGTCAGGAGCCTGCCTTTTCCAAGTCTAATGAGATCAATGACATTGTAGAGCGATCGGGCTGAAACTTCGGCCATATACACATCCTCAGAATGCTGAACAGTGGTGTTTGCAATGTGTTCGATCCTTTTCAATATCTTTTCGTCTGCAACTTTCATAAACCTAACTCGGTATCTATCGCTTGTTTCAAGCAGTTCCGAGAGTTTGCCTGTCTTTCTGAGCTTGCCCTGAATGATTATGGCCACGCTGTCCGACACAGCTTCCACATCGGGCAGGATGTGCGTGCTGAAAAACACGGTTTTGCCCTGTTCCTTGAGTTTGCGGATGAGGTCGAGCACCATGCGCCTTCCGAGCGGGTCGAGCCCGGATGTCGGCTCATCGAGTATCACCAACTCAGGGTCGTTTATGAGCGCCTGTGCCAATCCGATCCTCTGAAGCATTCCTTTCGAGAACTTACGGAGTCGAGTTTTAGCATGGTCTTGCAGTCCAACGAAATCCAGAAGGTAGTTTATCCTCGTTTTAAGGTTATCACCGCCGAGTCCATAAAGCCTGCCGTTGAGCCACAGAAACTCCTCAGCCGTAAGATAATCATAAAAATAGGGATTTTCTGGCAGGAACCCGACTGATCTACGGGCTTCCGGATCACTGATCTCACGACCCAATATCCACGCCTTGCCGCTTGTCGGGAAAAGTATCCTCATCAAGACTTTTATCGTTGTCGATTTGCCAGCGCCGTTCGGGCCGAGAAACCCGAACACCTCGCCCGGCTGGACTTCCAGCGATAAATCGACGACCGCCCGCGTCTCCTCCTTCTTAAACACCTTGTTTTTGTAAAAAATCTTAGTCAAATTTTCGATTCTAATTGCAGGCTCCATGTCTTTCCTCCTAAGCGCCCCGGTTTTTCGTTTTTTATGATGTGGACAACGAACTCAATTTGCAAGCAAATCAAATTCCAAAAGTTTTCCTA
>QNDP01000137.1 GCA_003645975.1 Candidatus Hydrothermota bacterium
ATTCCGCTCCGGTTCTTCGATGATAATCAAAGGCTTTTTCCCGAAATACAATGCGGTAATTAAAGCGGTTATGTCTATCGTTCCATCTGATATAAGCGAAGCAGGCAGATACTCTTTTTCAAAATATCTTTCCTTCAGTTTGAAGAAAGGGGACTCATCCGCAAACTTTTCCACATAAAGATCTTCTACAAAGGGAAGCAGGTCTTTCATCAAGTTAAGCAATTTCCTTCTTTTCTCTTTGTGCGCCAATATATTTTTGAGCACAAGGGACAGATTACTTCCGTCTTCCTCCAATTCAGCTTTTACTGTAATTGATGTAGCCTTTTTGGGCAACTTCGGGTCAAAATCGTATATCGAGATGTAGCTGAAAATTTGCTTTATGGGAAGCAAAAAGAAAAATGAAAAGATAGGTGTTTCAAGAAAAAGGACATTGGATGGAATATCTATTTCTTTCAAAATCGGCGGAAAAAGGTCATCCTCTTTTATCGGAACGTCTTGAGGTTTGGTCAAATCAATTTTTACTTTTCCATTACTTCGCGAGATTAAAACCTCTCCTTCGCCAATAACTTCCTTTTCCTTAAAGCCTTTCACCTGTTTTTCCAGCACAACAAACTTGAATTTCTGGTTCAACCTGTCTCGCTTGATTTTGAATCCAGCACGTCTTTTGTAGAAACTCAGTGCGAATTCATAGGTTGTTTCGTAGTTTTTCACGCCTATCAGTCCGTCTTTAGTTGGGATAGCCAGAGCGAATTTGTCGTCAGAAACAACCCTTATGGACAAATCTTTTGAAGCGCCGATTTTTATGTTTCTGAGATATTTAACGCCTCCCTGAACGGATACAGCATTTTC
Organism: Candidatus Hydrothermota bacterium; assembly: GCA_003645975.1. Classification (GTDB taxonomy): domain Bacteria; phylum Hydrothermota; class Hydrothermia; order B15-G9; family B15-G9; genus B15-G9. The sequence continues at coordinate 850 of QNDP01000137.1, forward strand.
GAGACCGGAATCCGCTATGTCTTTTAAGAATTTGAAAATTTGGACGAAATTGGATTTTCCGGAGGCATTTGCGCCGATCAGCACATTAAATTTACCAAGTTCAACCTCTATGTTCTCGAAGCTTTTGAAGTTGACCACTTTTATCTTCTTTATCCCCATGTTCTCTCTCCGCTTGATGTCAACACAATTTTAGACCAACTTGCTACAATTTCAAATTCGTGTAATAAGTTTGTATTTACAGCCGATTTTTCCTTTACTCCCTCGCCACGCCCTCCTCGTCGAGCTCGAAGTTCACTTTCAGGTTGAACGGTTGCGGTGGGTTTTCGACGGTGCAGCCCTGAGCATAGAACCAGTAGGTGCCGGGTTCAGGAAAATCGACGTAAATGCGTTCGTTGTTGGTCGGTGATGTGGAACTTGCAACCTGCTCGTTTTTCTGGGGCTTGCCGTCGCCGTTTTTGTCGCGATACAGGAAGATGTCGAGGTCGAGTCCTTCGGCATCGGGCGCTGATGTCTCAAACAGGATGAACCTCAAGGGCTTTTTGACCTCAAATTTCATGATCCAGCTTCCGGAAGGCAGCGTGTCGTCGGGATTGTCCTGCCAGACCAGTTGGCCTTTGAACTTGCGTGCAGGCAGCACGGTGAACTCGACCGGGTCGCTCTCGCTGCGGTTACCAGCAAGGTCTTCAACAAGAAGTTTTGCAGCATAGGTTCCGGGCAACATCGGGCCGCCTTCGCCGGTCGCAAGCTCGTATTTCAATTCGCCTACCTTGTGCAGGATGTGGCTGCCTTTGCCATAATCGACTTTCGACGACAGGTCGATCGATTTCACAACCGAATCGCCCCTGAGGATTTCGAGTTTCACGGATTTCACGCCGAGGTTGTCGGTCACCTCTCCGCCGAAGGCTATCTCCTCACCGGATTTGACCCTGCTTTCCGCTGATTCGAGCCAGAGCGAAGCCATTGGCGGCTCAAGCGAATCGGTGAACGGGATTTCGAGTTTGACCTTCGCATAGGCGAACGGATCGGGATTGACCACCCTGAACCCGTCGGATGTCGCTGACTTAAGAAGCTTTATCCCGCCGATCTCGATTTTCTGGATGCGCGTGCCAGCATAGCCGACTTTTTGGAGTGTTTCGCTCGAAATGCGATACGGCACGGAAGTTATCGGATTGCGAACCATCACAAAAGCAGAGCCTTGAATCTGCGTCTGTTCCGATTTTTCAGATGAGGACGGGGAATGCTCCCACCCCAGCCTTCCCCCAGAGAGGGAGGGAGAATCTGTCTCGAAACTGAACCTGTAAGATTTGCCTTCTTCGACGAACAGGTTTTCGGCGCCTGCCACACCGAACGGCGTCATGATCTCGAAGGTGTAGCCCAGGGGTTGCCATCCGATGCCGAGTTTCGCAACGCCATCAGTCCCGGTGTAAGCCCATATCGCCCTGGAATTTCGGTGATTCCAGTGGGTTTTGACCATAACCAGAGCGCCGGATAGCGGTTTACCATCCGAGTCCGTCACAACCACATCGACCGAAGCGGTGTCGGTGTAGCCGCGAACCGTTATCGGGAACAGAACATCGTCCGGTCTCCAGCCGACCACAGCGGTAACCGTCTTGTTGCCCATGCATTCCGCGGATTTGCACGGATTGTCGATTCCCTTATCAAGTCCCATGTTGACATCGAGATGATGCCATCTGCCGTCGAAATAGACCTCGTTCCACTGGTGATCCTCGCCCATATCGATGGCTATGTAACAGGGGATCAACGCAGTGCGGGCGAACGACGCAAACAGGATCGACTGCTCGCCGCATGACCCATAAGCCTTGTAATAAATCTGAAGCGGCTGGATGTCCTGAGTGCGATAGCCGAACCTCATGAATCCGGAATCTGCCCAGCACTGAAATGCATAGAGCCGTCTGATGGCGTCGAGCGGGTCTTTGGCGTCCCGAACGACATCGATGACTGTCTTGCCGTAAGTCGAATCGCTGAAATAGGTTGTGCGCCAGAACTGTCCCCCTTTGGGATCGCGGTAGATGTCTTCTCTGTGAGTAAGCCACTGCAGTTCCTCATCTCCCGGCTTGTAAACGCCACCCTTGGTATGCGGGCCAAACCCAAGAGGCCGCTTTTTCCAGTAATCCACGACCACGTGCGCCGGGATCTCGAAAAGTATTCTCGGATGAACGACATACCAGTAATAGACCTCCGGCGGCAGCGTGTCGCCGTTGGCGTAGAGGATCGTCGAACGACCGTCGGGCAGGTCGATGATTTCCGCATAGTCCAGCTCTTTGTCCGCTCGGTAGATGTCCCTTGCGTTTTCCACGACGAGGTCGGCCTCATCCAGCCGCGCCATCGCTCTCAAAACCTCATGCGGCGTGTGCGCAATCGTGAAAGCTATTTCATCGACAAGCTCATCCGGTGCATCCTGCAAAATCTTGATGTAAGTGTTCAGTGTGGCGGTATCTTCAAGGACATAAAACTCGAATCCTTTGGGAGACAGATAGATGCGGTTGTAGTATTCGCTGAGCGATTTGTAACTGCCCGGCTCGAACTGCCATGACCATTTTTCGACAAATTTTGGTCCGGATTTTCCGCCCTGATTCTCGAAGTAATAGACTCTGCCATCGACATTTGAGACGAACAGGTCAAGGTCGCCGTCGGAATCGAAGTCGAATGCCGCGGGCACAGCCATCTCGCCGATATCGACCATCACTGAAGAATCCACCTTCCATCCGGATTTCGACTGAACCAGCAGCCAGACATGCCCGGATTGCGTGCCGACGAGCATCTCATCGCGGCCATCATGCCCGAAATCGACGGCGTAAGGGAAGACCGAGCCGGAATCCAGTTCCGGAAATTCTTCTGCGGGTTTGCGCGTTCTGACATCGTAAATCACGCCTTCGGAAGTGCCAGCGAGGAGCCTTCCGCCGAGCACCGTCGGCGCCGTAAAGTCATGTTTGAAAAGGATTTCCGTCGATTTGCGGTAGTCCGGCCCAAACAGCACGAAAATCGGCCCCCATCTCGTGCCCACCATGAGGTCAGGAATGCCGTTTTTGTCATAGTTGACCACCCTGACCACCGGATAGGGATGCCCTCTCCGAGGACTTCTTCCTGCGGTTTCGGAACCTGTGCGATCGTGTCGATTTGAAGCTCACCGGTTTTCAGGCCGCTGATTTTGATAATGGTGCCGTCCATAAGACCCATGACCATCGCACCGTCCGGCAGGAAATCAATGGAAGGCGCAAACGGAAACTCAAGCGGGAACAGGACGAGATAGGAAGTATCCGGGAGGTAAAAGCTTTCACCGGTAGCACGGCCACCCTGGCCATCAAATGCTATCCCTTTTGCATAGTAACCCTTGCCGTCTATTAGGTAGGCGATGTCGAGGATACCATCGCCATCGGCGTCAAGGAGTTGCGGCGACTCGACATCCGATGGCAGCTTCACAACGACCGAATCGAAATCCACAAACAGGTTTCCTTTTTCATCCTCAAGGATTGGATGGACGAATCCCTCGCCATCAAGCACATACGGTTTGAAGGTTCTGGGATGATAGAAAACCTCAAACCTGCCGTTTTCGGACCTTGCGATAAGTCTGGTGCGCCATTTGCCCCATTTTTTGTAAACCTCATAGATTCCAATGGAGTCCGAGACGATGAACCGACTTCCGGCGCAGGCAGGTATCACAGCGCCATGAAAGCCCCCGATTTCCGCTTTAACTTCGCCCTGAATGAGCAGTTTGCCGTCGCCTGTGCCGATCAGGAACACGCGTTCACCGCCGCAGAATTCAGCAAAGTGGAACGGCGGTTTGCCGTTGACTTCAAACGGTGTCTGAATTTCCCCGGCCAAGCGATTGAATGGTGGTTTGTAGATTCTCCGTCTGCCGAGGGAATCGAAGACAATGAGTCGCCCGCAGGCTGTGGTCGCAAATGTTTGCCCTTCAACCTGTTGCCATAGAAGTCTAAAAAAGTTTTCGTTCAGGTCGGGGATGAATTGCGGAGGGATCCGCTGGGCGACATCGTCGGGGATCAGGTTCGGGGTCTGAGGCGGCGTCGAAAGCTCATCGCCGCTCAGGACTGCCTC
>QNDP01000138.1 GCA_003645975.1 Candidatus Hydrothermota bacterium
GTCTTCTCACCGGGTATCTCCTTGACCGAGACAAGGTCAGGGTGGTCCACCAGAGACTTAGCGATATATTCAATCAGTTCCTTGAGGTCTCCCATGACTTAACCTCCTTGTTTCAGAGAGATTCTTTTGGTTCCACGACTACATCTTCAGCACTTTGCTCAATCTGCAGGGACTTTCTTGCCAATTTCACCAAGTTTTTAGCTCTTGGGGTGAGTTGAGCGCCTTTTCCAAGCCACTCATCCACCCTGTCAAGTTTTACATGAAATACCTTTTTCAGAGGGTCAAAATGACCCACAACCTCAATCACAGCACCGTTGCGCGGCCTGCGTGAGTCCGTTACCACCAGTCTATAATGAGGCCGATTCCTTTTTCCCACTCTCTGCAATCTAATCTTCACCAAGGCAATCTCCTCCGCTCGATGTCAAGTTGGCCGCAAATTATATTCATTCACCTTAGCGATTTCAACCCCTGTATAGCCGCCCTACGGTCTTTTGAGCCAAAGATAAAACTTGCTGAAACAAGGACATCCACGCCGGCAGCCACCGCCAACTTCCCTGTTTCCAGATTTATGCCCCCATCTATTTCTATAAGATACGACAGCTTATGCCATTCCCTGTAATTTCTCAAAAATTCAACCTTCTTAAGGACATCGGGCAAAAAGCGCTGCCCGGCAAAGCCGGGATTTACACTCATCACAAGGACTAAGTCGATAAATTCAAGATAAGGCACAACTTTATCCACAGGTGTCGGTGGGTTCAGCGATATGCCTACTTTCGCTCCACTGTCCTTCACAAGTTTTATAGTTTCCGTAACATCGTTTTCGGCCTCTATGTGGAATGTTATCAGATCGCCGCCCGCTTCGACAAACTGCTCTATGAACCTCCGTGGCTGGATAATCATGAGATGCACATCCAAGAAAAGGCCGGTCAGTTTGTCGATGGCTGCAACGATGATGGGACCAAAGGTCAGGTTGGGCACAAACACGCCGTCCATCACATCCAAATGAAGCCATTCAGCTCCTCCGAGTTCGACATCGCGAATCTCCTTCTCAAGCCTGCTGAAATCTGCTGATAATATTGAGGGCGATACAATTACACTCATAATCTCCTATCCGGTGAGGGTAGCCGAAGAAATTGCATCACTTGAATCTGTTTGCTTTTTCTTGTTGGGTTCCAGTTGTATGTATCCACCTTGTAGCAATTTATCGTGGGCTTCGTTCACTATCCTCACGACCGATTTCGATGAGATCGTTGCACCTGTTATAGCTTGGATTTCGTGCTCGTTCTCCGGACTCCGCCCTTTTACGACCTTGATAGGGATGACGCGCTCCTTGAACTGCTCTTTGAACCAATCTTCTACGATTCTATTTCCGAGTCCCGGGGTCTCAACGTTTTCTATGACCTCAATGCCTGTCAGTTTTTCGCCATCTTTTGTAAAACCGACCATAAGTTTTATAGGCCCCTGAAATCCCGAGCCTTCGATCATGACGCCGTATCCCACGAGCTGATCTGTCGAATCCTTAGCTATGAACGCTGTGGTATGCCTGTCGATTACCTTCTTCTCATAAGAGTAAGTTTCAGGAATCACCGCTTTCAACGCCCGCTCCACAGCGAGACGGAGATTCTCGTCTATCTTTGGCTTTGTTTTGGTGTGCGTGAACCCCAACACCATTCCGGAAATCAAAGCTACTGCTGTGAGCACAACGATCATTTTCAGTTCGACTTTCATATTTGACCTCCATCAAGTTTTAGGTCTTTAATTGCCCTGTGCACCAACCTCGATTGAGGCCTCACAATCCCTTCAACTGGATCGAAAAACAATATGTTTTCCTTTATCAGATACCTCAGCGTAGCAAAATCAAAATCTATAACATCGCCCTCCTCCTTCTCAACAAAAAACTTCAATGTCTCCTTCACTCTCTCCTCCTCAATCCTATATTCCGAACCATCCTCATCCACATATCTCACCTCTTTGTAACTGAACTGCATCAAAAGATAGAGCAACCTGTTCATCTCATCCCTCAACATCCTCTCCAATGCAACATCGATCTCCATCCCAGCCCGATACTCCATCTCAAGGGCAAGATAGTCGTTTATCTTCCCGCCCAGATAGCCCCAAACAAACTCAAATCGCCCCTTCGGCAGCTCCAAGTTTTCGTATAGCTCCCTCGCCCTGTCCTTATCGAGATCGTCAATCTTGATATACTCCACCCTTCCCTCAAGTCTCGCCACTCCATAGACATGCTCGATAAAAAGGCAGTCGGATGTTACCGCCACCACATGCGCTAAGTGTGTTTCCTTTGTCAAACTCACAAAGAAGTTGAACAATTGATCCAACAACAAGCCGTTGTATTTGACTCCTCTCATCATTTGAAGTTCATCGAGCACAAGGATCGGTCTGAGTCCATGCGAAACGAGATGCACAAAATACGCTTTGATGTAGGAGAATGCGTCTTCGGGCCTGTTGCTCGATCTTATGAGCGAAAAATCTTCTTTGCTTATCGGAATTTTTATCGTAACTATTCCAGCGAAAGTGACGCTTGGGGTGCTGTGAAGCTTCAGACTTTCCAACAGTCCCTTAAATCCGTTTTTCACCATAAAGAACAGATCGACAAAGTCTTCATATTTTGAAAGCTGGAACTCTCTAAGGTTGAAATAGAACGGTAGGAACTTTTCTTTATCCAAACGGTTTAGTAGTTCGACAATAAGCGCTGTTTTGCCCGAATTTATCGGTCCATACACGAAAATTATCCTTCGGGGATATTGTTCAAGTATCCGCTTCATGTAGGCTATCTCACTGTCCCTATCAAAAAATTCCATAGTCAACACCGTCCAAATTGTCCACAAATTTTGCGATCAAAAGACGCACTATGTTCCGAATCTTTTGGGGATAAAAAGTCTGTCTATCCAAGGCCTGAAGGCATTGGCTATCAATATCGAGAACATCACACCTTCAGGATAACCTCCCCAGATGCGGATGATTATCACCAAGACGCCTGCGAGGATTCCGAAAACGATCCGCCCTTTCCTTGTGATCGGAGAGGTTACGAGATCAGTTAACATAAAGAAAGCACCGAGCATCAGACCTCCGGCCAATATGTGAAAGAGTGGATCGGGATATTTGTTCGGATTGATGAGCCAGAGCACTCCTCCGAGAACAAAGACCGTTGCGATATAGGTAAAAGGCAGAGTCCAATCTATTATTTTGCGAATTATCAAATAAAGTCCCCCCAAAAGTATCGCCAATGCAGATGTCTCACCTAAAGAGCCTCCGACATTACCGAGAAACAGTTTCAGATAGGGCGTGGTCTGATGGCTGAATTTAGCCAAAGCCAGTGGAGTCGCAGCGGTTATGGCGTCCGCAGGCAAATTCCAATAGAAGGGTTTGACCCAAGTGGTCATTGCGACAGGAAAAGCCGCCATCAAGAAAGCCCTTCCCAGAAGTGCAGGGTTGAATATGTTCTGTCCAAGACCGCCGAACATCTGTTTTCCGAAGACTATGGCGAAAATAGCACCTAAAGCGCCCATCCACAGCGGCAACTTGGGCGGGAGCACGAGCGCAAGCAATATCCCTGTTATCACAGCGCTTCCGTCGAAGGCGGCCGATGTGTCCATTTTTCGCGCTTTCAAAAACACCCATTCAGAACCTACTGAGAACAAAACGCATACGATGATGAGGGCGAGGCTGTAAAGTCCAAAGAAATACACACCTGCGATAATCGGAGGCAAAAGCGCCAACACCGTGTTCCACATAATCTTGCGAATATCAGAAGGTGCTTTTATGTGGGGCGCTGGGGTAACTATCAAAAGTTTCTTTTTCTCCTTTTTAGGCATGGATTTTCCTCCTACTTAGCAATTTTTTCAAAACGACTGAGGGTTTCATCTCCTAAGCCTCAACTCGGCTTTGCCATATTTGAAGTATTGGACAAGTGGGATGTTGGCCGGACAAACAAACGAACACGAGCCGCATTCGATGCAGTCCAATAGGCCAATCCTTTTTGCATCGTCAAACTTTGACGCCCGAATAAGCTTCATCATGGTGGTCGGCATCAAAAACATGGGACAAACATCGACGCACCGACCGCATCTGATGCAAGACCTTTCCTCAGCTATATGCACTTGGTCTTCTGTAAGAGCTATTATTCCAGAAGTGCCTTTCAGAACAGGGACATCCAGCGAGTATTGGGCAATTCCCATCATGGGACCGCCGTTTATCACTTTGGCAGGTTCTTTTTTGAAACCGCCGGTCATTTCGATGACCTTGCCGAACGGCGTTCCGATCTTCACAAGGTAATTTCCGGGATTTGCGACCGCATCGCCCGTTAAGGTTGTAACCCGTTCGATCAGCGGTTTTCCAAATCGAACGGCCTCATAGATGGCCTTAGCGGTTCCGACATTTTGGACAACCACACCGACATGCAGAGGCAGCCCTCCTGATGGGACTTCTCTCCCGGTTATCGCTTTGATGAGATGCTTTTCTGAACCTTGAGGGTATTTCGTGTGAAGTTCGACCACCTCGAACTGAGGAAATTCGCGGAAGGCCTTTTTCATCTCTTTTATGGCTTCGGGCTTGTTGTCCTCTATTCCCACAAATCCGCGCTTTGCCCCAACTGCACGCATGATAAGATATGCCCCTTCAGCGATTTCATGGGCATGTTCACGCATGAGACGATCATCGGCTGTCAAATAAGGTTCACATTCTGCTCCGTTGATGATGATCGTATCAATTGGGTTCTCAGGAGGCGGTGAAAGCTTGACATGGGTCGGGAACGCTGCCCCTCCCATCCCAACGATACCAGCCTCTTTGACAGCTTCGACGATTTCCTTCGGGTCTGTGTTCAGATAATCTTCACGTTCAGTCAGTTCTACCCACCTATCCTCACCGTCAACCTCAATAA
>QNDP01000139.1 GCA_003645975.1 Candidatus Hydrothermota bacterium
CACCACCGAGACCTTAAGGTTTCCACCTCCACCATCCAATTTCGCCGATCCGTTCACCAAATCTAAATCTATCATATCGAAATGACCAACTGTTTTGATGGTTCCATTAACACATTTGGCCGAAACAACTTCCGTCCCAATCGGCACCGCCACCGAAAGGTCTGCCTTGACCTTGGTATCCCTATCGAAATCGACCGTTATGTAAACTGTGTCCCCCTTAAGTCTCATGACGGTCAATTTGGCCTTCTCGGCGTTCCTTTTGGCATCTTCATCCGAGAACCCCCATCCGACGATCTCGGCATTAACAACAATCTCATTGAGTTCAACGGATTTACGGACATCGATGGAACCATTAACGACATCGATTAGAATCACCTTCACAGATGGAATGTTTCTGTGAACTTTTCGGGAGTATCGATGGCTTGAAAGGCACGAAACTGCAAAGGACAACACCACAAGATATGCTAATTTCCTGAAATGCATTGTCATTCCTCCTAAATTGCCTGTCGTCAAGACATTATCACCGAGATCAAGATGATTAGAAGGGCGACAAGCGCCACACCTCCGAGTGCCAGGTTGAAGGTCGAGTCATATTTGAAAACAACCTCATGCTCTCCGGCAGGGACTTCGATCGCACGTAGGATGTAATCTGCCCGATATACAGGCACTTCCTGTCCATCGACAAAGGCTTTCCAATACACATACCAGTTTCCAGAATAGACCAAAAATGCGTCGGAGTTCGATACGGTGTGAAGGACGATCTTGTTAGGACTCTTTGAGACAATCTCCACATTCCAATCGAATGTATCCACTGGGATCACCATAGTTTCGATCTCATCCTCGAAGACGACTTGTTTTGATGGGTCGAACTGCGGCGATTTCATGTAATCCAAAACCTTTGAGCTGTCGAGCACTATGTAGTCCTGCACCATAAACGCCCTTCCAAGATTGTCTGTGTTCTCATAGATGGCGTAAGTTTCGACATTGCCTGTTGGGCTGGGCACCTGAATGTATCTCAGAAACTTCATCTTAGGATGGCTCAAATATGATTTGACATCGAGGATAAGCCTTTGGGTCTCGGGCGGATATTTCCTAATGTCGTCTGGCAAAGGAATCGAGATCACATATTTTACATCGAGCATATCGGTAAATTTGGGGTATCTCAACAGGTTTGGTATCTGATTGGGTCGGAACATGAAATGTTTTGGTTCGCCGACGAACTCCTGATAGCGCTGAAATTGATTTCCATGATGTCCACCTATGCTCTCTATTCCATGATACATCAGATAGTTATCGTCGATTTTGTAAAAAAGAGGGAAGACTCGATAGACGGTGGTGTCCGATTTCAAAAATTGGACGACGGGGTCGGGTGCATAGTAAATCTTCGGTTCAGGCACTGATTTGAGAAACTGCCAGTTGTTAGACCAAAGATCGACAACAACGACGAACGCTGCAAAGAGGGCGGCCGTTTTGACGGCGCGCGAGAAAAACACGGCCATGACGGTGGCTATAACAAGCAGCACAGCGGTTCTGATGAAGGAAACTGGAACGATGCCCTTGTTTGCCTCGTAAGCTCTTACTTTTGATTCCACATTGTGCAAAAAAACGCTTTTTATGATGCCATCGAGTCCACCTATGCCAGCGAACAGCGCCAAGAACAAGAAGACGAGAAACAAAGACAAAAAGACCCTCTTGACGAGATCGATGTTATTCTCCTCGACCAGGGCTTTATATCCTAATGCAGCGAGGACATTTACAGAGAATGCCACGATAAAGAATGCCATCGAAGCAGCGCGGAATTTCTTCACGCCGGGCAAAAAGTTGTAGAAAAGTTTATAAATCGGCGTATAGCCTCCAAGCGCCATTATCGAAAAGAAGACAAACAGGAACAGGAAAGCCCATTTCAGCCGTTCACGGGATTTTGATATAAATGCGGCCAGAGCGAATGCCCATGCGAACACACCGAGATATTCGGTGTTTATTTTGAACGGATTTCTACCCCAATAGGAATCGAGGAATCCCGAAAATTTGGCAGTAAAAGCACTTATGTAGTCCTCCCATGGCAACGACCATGACACCGCAAACTCATAACCTCGATGTCCAGCCGCACGAGGAGAGAACTTCGACACATACAGATATGACGGAACGAGTTGGAGACCTCCGATCGCCAACGAAACTATCACCATGAAAAGGAAATAAAATGCAGCTTTAACAGCACCTCCTACCCCTCTCTCATCCTTGAACATAGGGATCCACTCAAATAGGAAGTAAATGCCTATGGCCATGTAGGTGTAGTAGGCCATTTGGAAGTGAGGAGACAGGATGTCAAGCGCCAGAAGCAAGGCTGCAAGCATAAACCACTTGAATTTCAATTCACGCATCCCTCGTCGCAAAAACAGAAAAATTCCCGGAAGTAGGGCGATCACAATGAACTTTCCGTCATGCCCGGGATAGGTCTGTGTGATAAAAACGCCTGTAAAAGTGTATGAGACTGCCCAGAGGAAAGCTCCTTCGTTGTCAACGCCGAAGTCCCTCAGTAATAGGAACATAAAAATGCCGGCTATGATGGCGTGTATCACAAACAGGAGTGTCATGACGACATGAACCGGGAGAAATATTCTCAACAAGGCAGTTGGATAGAAAATGTCGCCGTGAGCAGCGTCGATAAAGGGTATTCCAGAGAACAGGAAAGGATCCCAAAACGGGAAACTAAACCTGTGAAGTTCTTTTGTGTAAAACTGTCTGATTGCGATTCCGCCGGAGATTTGGTCGGTTGCAAATATCATCTTACTTGGGGACAGAACTTTATAAAAATACACAAAGACAAGCACCAAAATCAAAAAGATTGCCAAAGAGGGACTCAGCCTAAATTCAGAGGATGTGCTTGTCCGGGTAGTCCTTCTACGGCCTCTCCTTTTCCGTGCCATCTTGTTCCTCCTTTTCATTTGTGTCTATTTTAAGGATGAACATGCCTCCGGACTTTTCGGCGACCGCATTCAGTTCATCCAGCAGAGCATCAAGGTCTTTGACCCCATACCGTTCTGCGTTTTCCTTGACAGTGCCCCAAATCGGTGCACCGCAAGCAATTGCTGGAATCCCGTGTTTGAAAAAGACATCGACCGAATCAGGATACCTTGTAACGATGTCCTCAATCGTTGAATCGGGTGTGATTTTTCTTTCTTTCACCGTCAAAACCTCCCGATGGTTTTGTCATGAAGTGTAATGAGTGTCAAAGGGCTTTGCAATAGTGCAATAAAAAGGTTAAGGGTAGTCCTGTTTGTGCCGGAAATGGGCGTCCAACATCTGATCAAAGAAGGATTTGCCTCGAGAAGGCAATACAATACCAATTGAAATATCTTGATTCTCTTGGCCAAAGCTAAGTTGTCAAGTGGGTTAGGAGCAAAAAGAGACGGTGAGAGTGGTGATCGGTTATGCAGGTAGAGTTGACGGAGTGTTAAGAATGTAACCTATTGATTTTCTGGCGCTTGCATTTGCCACTATAAATTGAACAATCGGCAGCTACCCCTGCTTGACCCTGTCTTGGAGTGAAATTAAAATAAGCGTTGCGCTTGAAAAAATTGACATAATTTGAAGTATATTTCTTTGGAAAATAAAGGGATAAAAATTAAAAAAGGAGGAATTAGTATGTGGCGTAAGATGGTAGCAATGATAGCAGTGCTTGTCCTTGTAGGCACTGCCGCAGCAGTTGTGCCTAATGCGGATGTGGTAAGACCTGCTGGAAACGTAGGCAAGGCGTATGAAACAGCAGTTACCGCTAAATCTGCCGAGATGAAGTCCGCCAAAGTTGATGAACTCAAGGAGAATGTTAAAAAATCGTCGGTTGTAATGTCGCTGAGAGACGAGAGAGGAGATGTCGGAAGTGTTCAAACTGGCATAGGGCCAGCATCTAAAGGGGACACGTTGGGATATGATGACGGAACCGCCGAGAATGCATGGGCGTTTTACGCCGCCGGCAACGGATGGGGTGTCAAATTTACCCCTGCTCAGTATCCTGTGAATGTGGATGGAGCTCTTATCTATTTCTGGGGCAACGATTGGCCGAATCCCGGTGGAAATTTGATGGATCTTTGGATAGTGGATGACGATGGCGCAAATGGAGCACCACAGACTGTTCTCTATTCGGCAGAAGGTGTTACGATCACAAGAGGGGATTGGAACTACATCGAATTGCCGTCCAAAATCATGATTACGGAAGGTTCATTTTATATCTTCTACATTCAGCATGACGACTATCCTAATTGCCCAGGACTAGCGATAGATGAAAGCACCATACCACCGTCTGGGACTCAATGGCAATACTTAAATGGAACATATACGGATACGACTTATGATGGAGCATGGATGATCAGAGCGGTTGTGTCTCTTGGTGGTGACCCACTTGATCCACTTCCACCGAGCAACCTCACGGCTTATTCTGACTACACAACGCCGACAGAAATCACACTTACTTGGGATGATCCAACTCATTATATCAATGGAGACACCCTTGTCGATTTCAACATCGAGATTTGGATGTCTGGTGGAAAGGATTCGACTTTGATAGGGACTGTGCCAGCAGGAACTGAGACTTATACAGCGACAGGCCTCACCGATGGAACCCTCTACACTTTCTATGTCAGAGCGGTCGATGTTAATGACTCCACGAGTTCGTTCGTCTCAACAGACTGGTATGCTGGCGGTCATCCATGGCCTGCTCCACCGCAAGACCTTAACGGTGCAGTGCTTAACGATACCACAGTCGAATTGACTTGGGTCAACCCGACCACACAGGCTGATGGCACTCCGCTTGATGACCTTGCAGGAATTTACATCTATGTTGATGATGTCCTTACAGTCGATATCCCGACAACAGAA
>QNDP01000140.1 GCA_003645975.1 Candidatus Hydrothermota bacterium
CGCAACCGACTCGATCTGAGAAATTTCTGGATGCACAATTATGACTGAACTCGGAAAGGAATCCCTCACTGCTCTGACCCTCGTTTCGACATCTTCCAATCCCGAAAGTTCAAAGAAAAATCCATCGAATCCGCGTTTGAGAAGGAACCGATAGACGTCGAACGAATCCACCAGTTGAACCGATGCTATCACCGTAGTCCCGTGTTTATGCAGGTTGCGGATATGAGACGATTTCAAGTTAGGCGACACGATCACAAGGTCAAACTCTTTCAAATAGCTTATGTTTTTGTCACCCAAATAGAAAGCGAAATTCGCCACAGAATCACCTATCCTTGAATAGCCTGTTAAAAACAAGAAGCTTAACACCACAGCATTTATCATGGCTGCCCTCCGTATCTTTTGGAATGAGCGCTATATTGTCAGATAACAATGCATAAAAGTCCAGTTTTCACGAGGCTATTGGTAATTTTGTTTGTGATTGAAATTTTATATTAAATTTTTTTCACTCCCTGCTGAGCCGATGATCGACAGCCCGACAAGAGGTGATAAACATGATCAAATTACAATGTTGAGAGGACATAATTTGGGATAGGAGGAAATGGTTCAGTTGAGCAGTTTAAAAAAATTTACGGAGTAAGTCCATTGGAGCTCTTGAGGCTCAAAGAGATAGCTATAGGTGAATTGCCCACAGAGCTAATTTTATGATTCAATCAAAGGGTGGGTCACCATGTCCCGGCACAATGGAGGGGTCAGAATGGCCTCAGACTGTGCATCCAACTCCGCAGTTTGTGGAACGGCAGGAAGATTATCTCGGTATCGTTCAACTTCATCGTTTCGTAAAGCGAAAGGTTCACAACTATGGCTTTTTCAGGTTGATACCGGTTTATGAAACTTCTCAGGGATCGGGTGATTTTCGGCGTTCTTATCGCACTGAATTTGACCTCTATCGGAATCAATTGAGGCACAATGACAAAATCGACTTCTGCCTTCTCCTTCGTCCTCCAGAAATGGATCGAGTAAGGCGTGTGGGATAACATGTCCTTAAGTTCACGGGCTACAAAGTTCTGGAACAGGAATCCATCCAGCGATGACTCATTTCCAAAGAGACTTATGGCGTAGTTTCTCAGTCCTAAGTCGTTGAAATAATAGATCTTGCTCTTTGAAATCTCCTTCAGTTTGTTTGTGTAAAACGGAGATATGCCAAACAGAATGAAGGTCTTTTCGGCATAATACAGGAATTTTTTCAATGTTTGAAAACTTATGCCGATGGAAGAGGCGATTTCGTTCATCCGAACAGGTCTGCCAATACTGGCAGCCAGGATTCTGATAAGTTGTGAATATTCAGCCACTTTGCCGACACCGAGAAAAGCCCGGATGTCCCGCTCAACATAGGCAGAATAGATCTCGTCTATCGTCGAAAATTTCTCCTCCAGAGTGTCCTCAAGGATAACTCTGGGGTATCCGCCAAAAAGCATGTATTCGTTCAAAAGCTCGATGGCCTTCCCTTTTTCGACCTCGAAAAAATCGTCGAGCCTGTCTTCATACCTGTATCCTGTCCTGAAATCTACAAACTCCCTGAAACTGATCGTGTTCAACTCAAAAGTTCTCTTGCGACCCACAAGCGATTCGTGGATTTTCTCTTTCAATTCGAGGCTTCCTGAGCCGCTTGCAATGATTTTGTGCGGAATTTCAAGGTCATAAATGCCTTTCAAAAACAGTCCGGCGTTTTCCTTGCGCTGGACCTCGTCGATGAACACAAAGCCCTTCTCATGGCCGAATTCGAGTTCCAATTTGCGGAGAAATGACATCTGAGACTCGAAATAGACTTTATCGGACTCGACATCGAGATTGAAAAACAGCGTCCTTTCGCCCCTTTCCTTAAGTTTTGCTTCGATCAACTTCATCAGTGTGGTCTTGCCCGCCTGTCTCGGCCCGATTATCAGCGTAATCTCAGGCCTATCAACGACATGCTTGAAGACCTTATCAAGCAGTTCCCTCTTTATCAAATTTTTACCCGACATTTTTGCAAGCATAGTTCAATTTTAATCGGATTAAAGTTGAACTGCAACTTAAGACTACAGGATGGCTATCATTGCCATCCCTAACGACACGCCGCCGTCGTTCGGCGGAACTTCCCGGTGGATAAGGACATCGAATCCTTTGCGTTCCAGCGATGAAACCACCAGTTCAAGGAGTGTCAGGTTCTGGAATACGCCGCCCGAAAGCGCAACTCGTTTGATGCCAGTGTCTTTTGAAATGCGCTCGACCAAATTTTGTTTGAAATCCGGAAATTGGTTGTTTAAAATAAAGTGCAAATCCGAAAAGGAGGTGTTGGACTATGTTGGAGATTAAGGACTTAAAATCTTTTAAACTGCGCACAGTAACAGTCGGAGTGAATTTGTTAGACAGAATCGACTCAGATTGGGAGACTATGTGGGGACACATAAAAGAGGATTTGTCCGTTGTTATATCTGTATTTAAGGAAGCTGTCGATGCCGCTTATGAAGAAGCAGTTAATGTTCATGGCTTTCCAGCCGAATTTATTCAAACTCGCAGGGTTACGATAACCCCCCTCGATTTGTTGACAAGGGCAGCTTTGAGATACACAAAGGACGAGGGTGCTCAAATCGAAGGCATCGTGAAGACCGCAAAAGTTGTGGATGACACTATAACGGAAATATTAGGCTCTGAAGGCGTTTTCATTGGTGGAATTTCATCGTTGGCACATAAGGGATTAAACGAATCTAATAGAATTTTCTTCAAAGCTGTTCCAGAAGTTCTGAAAAACACCAAGGTTATGAATGCGTCTTTCAATGTAGCTTCATTTAAACACGGCATAGATTTGGAATCAATCATGGCCGTGAGTCTGACGATAGCTGAGATAGCTCAAGCTGATCGAGAAAAAAGCGCTAACTTAACGGAAGAGGATTTAAAACCGTATTTACCCAAAATCGAAATGATAAAGCGCATATACAAAGTTGATCCGCAGCCATTTTGGAGTAACAATGCTCGTCTTGCGGTTTTTAATGATGCCCCTACGGATAATCCGTTTATGGCAGGTGGATTCCAAGGCCCTGGGGAACCTGAAATCTCAGTTAATATAGGCATAAACGGCGCTGGCATCATAGAGCAAGCTATTTTGGAAATAGTTAAAACTGAGAGAAGCTATGTTTTGGCCGACGTTATCCAGAACATCAAGAATTACATGGCAGTAGCTTATGAACATGCGGAGTTTTTCAAAAGGCTTGTAATCCAAAATTTGCGTAAAATCAGCAAGGAGAAGTTAGGCTACGAATTCGATATAGAGGATAAGGATGGCATTGTAGACCTCTCAATAGCTGCAAGTGACGATCGGGATAATGCTGGTGTCCCGACCAACAGCTTTGCCCGTGCAATCGAACAGCTTGGTGTCAAATTTGGCCATCATGGCTCTCTCGCTGCTCTTGCTTTGGTTATCGACACAGTCAAAAAGGCCGGCGTTTTTAAAGTCTCATATTACGGCGGACTTTCCGGAACCTTCATTCCAGTTTCAGAAGATGCTGGAATGGCTCATGTTGTCCATGAAGGTGCACTTGATTTCAATAAATACATGGCAATGACAGCGGTTTGTTCGGTCGGGATCGACATGTTCCCAGTGTATTGGCCTGATTCCGTCTCCAAAGAGGAATTTGCATATCATCTTGCAGGACTCATAGCAGACCAGATGGCAATCGGTGTGTTCACAGGCAAAACTACAAGCGTCAGGATTCTTCCCGTCAATATCGAGCCGGGGAGATGGGTATATTTCCTTGGAGGAGCTGGACTTTTAGGGGCAGCACCGGTTTGGGATATAGGCATTGAGAAAAGAGCTTTTGCTCCAGTGAAATTTGTTACAGCTAAGGGACGAATCCCTGCACCGATTTTTAGTCTTAAAAACTGATAGTTTGCAAAGCTCCCAGCATCGCCATCCCTAACGACACGCCGCCGTCGTTCGGCGGAACTTCCCGGTGGATGAGGACATCGAAACCTTTGCGCTCCAGCGATGAAACCACAAGTCCAAGGAGTGTCAGGTTCTGGAATACGCCGCCCGAAAGCGCAACTCGTTTGATACCAGTGTCTTTTGAAATGCGCTCGACCATCTCGACGATGCCATCTGCAAGCGTTCGGTGGAACTTAAACGCCCGGTGGCCGACCTCATCGCTGTCCCTGAGCATCTCGCTGAACGCCGGCAGGAGGTCGAGGATGTATCCATCACCATCCTCATGGATTTCAAAGCTGTATCGGCCTTCGGTCGGGATTGCGGCAGCCTCGAGCCGCATGGGCGCCTCGCCGTCAAATGTGTTCTCATCGCAGATTCCAAGCAGGAACGATGCGGCGTCGAACAGCCGACCAGCACTCGAAGTCATCACACCGGCAAAACGGTTCTCGATGGCTTTCAACAACATGCGGTAATTTCGGCCGAGCCGCACCTCGAATCGGGACGGGTCTTCGCCTATCTCGTGGAGCACCGAAAGCGCAAATTTCCAGATGTGCCGCACGCTGGAGTCGCCGCCCGGCAGGAAGATGTAACGCAGATGCCCAACCCGCTTGAGGTCAGGCAGTTCGCCTGCGAAAAACTCGCCGCCCCAGATTGCGCCGTCATCGCCGTAACCCGTGCCATCCATCGCAACACCAATGACTTCGCCGGTAAACCCATGTTCGGCCATCAGGCTTGCTATGTGCGCTCGATGGTGCTGAATTTCGATGACTTCGGCGTCAGGAAACTCGTCTGCGAGCGAGCGATTCGGATACAGCGGATGCTTATCGATCGCAACGACATCGACTTTCTCGACCTCGAAAAGGTTCAGGAAGTGGCGGATGGCCTCGCACTCAGCTTCAAGCCC